>JAYWDP010000120.1:0-17943 GCA_043779775.1 Cyclobacteriaceae bacterium | reverse complement strand
TTTCGCATTTAGTTGGTCAGATGAGATTCAGCGCCTATTTTTTTACCAAATATTGATCCATCCAGGCAAGGATAATCTTGCGCATTTCAGGAAGTTCTTCATGCGGGCAGTCAAACAATTCTATCTTAATAGCTTTTTCGTTTCCGTATTTGCGATAAAGGGGCAGAAGGTGGTCCCTCACTTTCTCAACACCTTTCGGTGGGGTAAGGTCATCCTGACTGCCGTTAAGACTTACATGGGGTCTTGGTACGATCAGCTCATTAATGGTGCTGGTCGTAAAATATTTTAGCAGGGAGGGAACATAGTAATAAATGCCATGGCCGCTTAGGTGTTTCGTTTTGATCAGTTCATCGAAGTCAGTCAAACAGCATAAGTCCATGCAAGTTGTTATTCTGGTATCCAGGGCGGATAACCACCAGGCTTTTGTCGCTCCCATCGAGAGTCCGAAAATGCCTACGCGGGTTGAATCTACTTCCTTCCGTGATAGCAGGTAATCCAATGCCTGCATTTCATCCCATAGCATCATTCCAAAAAGTGTCTTCCCTTCCCACAGCATCCTTTTTGAAACATCCATTTCTTCCTGTGGATTGCCATGAAAACGTTCTCCAAAACACCAACTGTCAATTGCCAATGTTACGATTCCTTTTTCCGCGTAGACGGGAGCGTACGGAGGCATCACAGTCCGGCCATTCAAAAGTTCCTCCTTTCCGGTGGCGTAGGTTCCAAAATGAGCATGGCAATACAGTAATCCTGGCGCCTTGCCGTTTATTTTATCAGGGAGTAAAAGTATGCCTCTTACAGGTTCTTCACCATTGAAATAAAACTCCAGGTATTCAAGCGAAAAACCCTGATGACGCACCGTTTTCAGCAGCAATGGTGGCTTGGTAATTGGTTGAGCTGGCAAGTCACCGAGCAGGGCAAAAAGTTTTTTCCTCTGACTTTTTTGATAATCTTCGAAAGAAGGGTCCTTTTTCATTGCTTGCCCGGAAAAAAATGGAAACATACCCAAAACAGAAGCGGTAATTGATTTGATCAAAAACCTACGACGTGGATAAGTCATGGGTGTAAATTAGTGAATCATTACAATCATTGGCCATAATTTCCTGTCATGTGCCTTAGGTAGGTGTTGGCACCGACCTAAGATAGGCCTGGAACAGGTTGTTGCCTTGAGTGGATGGTGACAACACCGACTACAAGCAATAAAATCAGTTTTTTACTTTTTTAACTCAGAACTTTTGGCCGTCTTGATCTTCCATTTCCTTTTCAAATTAACTTCCTTGGGGCTAACAAGAACTATACCAATGAGTTGTATTGGGAGGCCAATGAAAACGAAAGTGAGAATTCCAAATGCCTGGTTTATCGGATCCTTATCAGCAGCGGCAGATATGACAATGGCAGCGCTAAATGCTAATAAAGCATCGACCTCAGATAGAATTTTTTACGATGGGATCATTCCATTTTTAATAGTAATTTGACAGGGAAGTTTAAACTTTTTATTAATGAATTACCGATTCGCACACCTCGTTGGCAGCATGCCGTATGACAATGAAGAAATCGCTATGACAAATGCCCTCAATGCGCTCGGGCCACATTTGCATTCCTTGCCGGATGGTGAAGTGGGGGAGAAATCGGCACAATATCCAACAGGTTGCCGGTCTGCCTGGACGCAGATAATCATGGATGGCATGGAGGCAGATATAGAAAATTGGAAAGTAAAAAGAAAGGCCGTAAGAAATAAACTGGGCGTTCCTGCTCATTATACTAAAGCAAGTGTGCTCAGACCAAAAAAATCACCAAAGGAGATTGAAAAATATTTGAATTTTAAATGGTTCGACTACTTTAAGGACAGTTATCCCATTTATAAAAAGCTAAAGAAAGAACGCGGCCTGACGCATCTGAAGTTTCAAGTAGGCCTGCCCACGGGTCTGGGGATTACTATGGTAGTGCTTGGTCCGGTACAAGGGCTTAGATATTCACAGGCTTTTAACCGCAGAATGGCCTATGAAGCCAATGAGATAGCAAAAATAGCAGACCCGGATGACCTGATTTTCCAGATCGAAGTACCCATTGAGGTCATCATGTTTCACATGATGCCCCCGGTTATTTCAAATATTGTATTCGGGTCAATCATTGGTCTTGTTAAATTACTTAATCCAAAGATTCCGATTGGAATACATTTATGCCTGGGCGATTTAAATAATGAGTCCCTGGCGAAACTCAGTACACTGAAATCGCTGGTGAAATTCTCCAATAAATTGGTCAAGAGATTGCCGGCAACACATCAACTGGAATTTATGCACTTTCCGCTGGCGGAGGGCAAAATTCCACCTGTTATAGATGACTCCTTTTACAATGAGTTGCAGAAAGTCAAACTGCCACAAAACACACGCTTCATTGCGGGATTTGTACATGAAAAGCTATCGGTAGATGAACACAAACACATGTTGAAAAATATTGAAAAGATCCGGGGCGAAAGAGTTGAAATAGCCTGTTCTTGTGGCATGGGGAGACGAACATCAGCGTCCGCCGATCAACTGTTAAAAATAAAAAAAGTACTGGTAGAGATGGATTAAGTCAATAATGAATAAAGACATCGGATCAGTTATTCTACAATGATTATCCAAATGGCTACGTTGAAATGTTAAGCCTAGGCTTCGTTTCATTAGGGACAAGGCATGCCCTTAAAATGGTAATGGAAAATAGTTCAGGGGAAATTTTTGTATCAACGGATTGGAAATGGCCTACTTCCAAATATGATCGTATTTACATAAAAGAAGATTCTTATTTTTTCGTTGATTCAAATAGTCAATTATATAAGGCCACATTGCCTTCTATCTTAAAACTCTTTCCTAGTGACTAATCAATGTAATAGAAGCGACATATTTCGCATGGAGAAAGCTATATTAGAAAAATCGAACTTAATATAGACAGTACCTTTCACTTAATTAATCTTCCATCCAATGTAAAAAAATCCACCGCTGTAGGTAAGGCTTGACCACGTCTTGTAAGATCCCATGTAAATGGAATTGTCCGGGTCAAGATTCCAGTGTGACTGAATGCCTTTCATATATTGGTCCTGAAACCCGAAGTAGGCCCGCTCACCCACATACAGCCTTTTAAATGAGATTGAAATGTCAATAGAGAAGGACCAGAAATAGCTTACGCTGTACGACGTCACATCCGCTTGGTCCGAGGTCACGGTCTGGCCGATCACATGGTTGGTAGCATTCAGTGTGTATTGCGTACTGGATTCTTTTAGTTGCGCATTCAGTAAAAAGGAATTCATCATGCCGATCCCCGCGCTGACATGAAGATCCTCATCTAAAATGAATGGCTGAAAGTTCCATTTGTACAACAACGGTATATGAATATACTTCGAGTCAAACTTTGAGGTCAGGTAAGCATTGGCTACCGAGAATCCATATACTGAATAATGATTCTCACCATAATAAATACCCGTCATGATGGCCTTATGAGATGTATTATGGACTTTGTATAAGGCAGGAAATTTTTTAAGTTTCATGGACTGGAGTTTCCATTCGAGGTCAACGCCGGGAGCAGCATAATCAGATCCTCCTCCGTAATTGTAATTGCTGTTAGATCCGTATATCATATTGAAGGAGGAATAGGCAAAAGTCGGTCTTACTGAAAGTCGTTGCGCCCACAACGCCTGAGAAATCATCATTAATATCAAAAGGATCAAATGTTTCATAACCTTAATCAATTTCCCAGCAGGACGAAGGCGCCCCAGTAATAAGGTTGAGGATATTTATTTCGCAGTGCCACCTGAGCTTTGCGCAGAGCCTGGTGGATTTCAATACCTTCCAGCCACGACTTGTAAAACTGTTCCATCAGTAAGGCAGTTGCCGCGTCATCAACTTTCCATAATGACATGAGCAGATACCGGGCGCCTGCTACAGCAAATCCACGTTGAAGTCCATAAACACCTTCACCATTTTCAACTTGTCCCAACCCGGTTTCACAGGCTGAAAGAACGATGAGGAACGTTGAATCAAGGCTCAAGCTGGTAGCTTCATAGGCCGTGAGGATGCCATCTTCACGGGAACCTGTTTTGTTGTTTACACCTGCGAGAATGATTCCGGACCGCAACATGGAATTCAGTCCGTTCACCGCATCTTCTTTCAGGAAGAATCCGTGTGTAGCGATGTGCAACACACCTGGATTATGATCGGCTTTGAGATTCGACTCGGAGGCTGCCTCCTTGAAATTCAGGTTCACCTTCCATTGACGGTCTTGGAAGATATTTTCAATGCCCCTGGCTTCTGATTCTGTGCCCGGCAGATCATCAAAGGTTTGTTCGCGGAAGTTTTCAAGATCTTCGTTTGCCAGACCCCGAATCAAAACCGAGTGACCCTCTGAATTATCCGACTGATTTTTGGTTCGGTAATCAGGGCGTGCATAAAGGCTTGCTTTTCGTGAAACCACGTGCTGGTCGGGCCGAAGCAAGTCCTTGGTGTTGGTGACAAAGACCAGGTTGGCTTCTTCAAGCAGGTATTCACCTCCCTTGGGGTTCCTCAGTGTATTCAGGTTGATTTGATTATAAACACCGTCGGAGGAGAGATAAACTGTTGCGTGGGCTCCCAGGATTTTTTTTACTGGTTCCCAGAAAGCCTGGTAAGAGAGCGTATCAGTTTCCTGATTTTGTACGCAATTTCTATAGTACTTCAGGAACCGGCCTTCCAGCAGGCTTCCATTCTTCAGGCCGAGGGAGGAGGGAGGAATATCGGAAGTAATCATGATAACGAGGTAATTCACTGAATCGCTGAAACGGTAATTGGGTACATCCTTCCTTCCGCTTTGCAGCATGAATTGGTTGAGTCGGATGATCTCGATAGCTGCCTCTGACTTACCCAATTTGGCTTGCACCATTTTCCAATCAGAATCTATCGTCTGTTTCCTTAGCAGCCTGGCCTGTTGGTTGAGGTACCGTTCAAGCTCATTGATTTGTGATTGGCTGGATAAAATCTCCTGCTGCCGGTTTTCGGATTGATAATATAGCGAAGCAAGATTAGCTTTACGCTCTTCCCATTCTGCCAGTTTGCGTTTGAGATCTTCGTTATCGCTTTCCAGGATCTGCTTTTTGAGTTTGTTAATTTCGTTTAACAACAAGGCTTTACTGAAAAGCTGATTGTCATATGCAGATTCGTTCAGGGACTGTGCCTGATCCGATGATTGAGATTCCAGGACGAAGGCATTGAAAATATTAAAATCTTCACGCAGATTGGCAAAGAACGACTCCCGTTCAGGTTCACTCATGGAATCAAAATTCTCACCGATATAGGTTTTGTAGGATCCGATTAGTTCCTCAAACAGTGCAGCGGCTGCCGGAATATCTTTTTCAGACCACTTCAGCAGAGCCTGTGATTTAAGAATCCTGAATTTGACTACCAAGGTGCTTAAGATGTTAGCATATTGTTTGGCTTTGTCGAGGTAGAATTCTGCTTTCTTGAAATCACCAGTCTCAAGATAATAGCGGCCTTTCAATTCAAATACCTTAGGGATTTGATCGGATAAAGCGGTAGTGGTCGCTGCCATACCCCCCGTTGATACGGTCTCGAGGTGCTTTTTAGCACTTTTGTAATCTTTTTTGATAAGGGCAATTTCAAACAGATTGAAGTGAAGTTCCCTTCTTAAGGGTTCATAGTTATAAAAAGATGTTGTGGCCCTGTTCAATTGGTGTTCCGCCTGTTTGAAATAGTCAAGGGCCTTGTTGATATCATGCTGCTGCATGAATACTTTGCCCAGGCCGATAAGAGGGGCCACGCGGAAAACACTGTGGCCGGGGGTTGCCGCATTTCTGAGTTTTAATGATTCACTAAAATATTGATTCGATCTCTCCTCATTTTGAGCAAGCAGGTAGAGCTCCCCCAGGCGATCGTAAGGATCAAAAATTGTCGCATTCAGAATTAAAATGTGGTTTGAGACTTTTTCCTTTTGGAGTTGCTCGCTGATTTCCAAAGCATGGAGATAATATTGCTCTGCACTGACAAGGTCTCCCTCTCGCTTGGCCTTGTCGCCCTCAGTCAGTTTTGAAACCATTTCAAATTTCTTATTGATCGGCTTGGTGGTGGCAACCTGAGCCTCTGCCGTATAGAGAGCCAGGATTATTGGGATCAGATGGAGAATATATTTATTCATTTGATCCTGATTCCAAGTTTCATGCCGGTGACTACATAAGTAAATTTGGGCCGCATATCACGGAGGAAAAGTGAGTTGTTTGTGTAGGATCCATTGAGTGCCCAGTGCTGGATTAAGGATTCATCAACACTATTGCCGCCGAAAGTTAAATAGCCGGTGAGCACAAAGCGATTAATGACGATGGATCCCTGCATGGAAAACCCCATGGATAACTTTGATAAGTACTGCGAAATATCCTGGTGATCCGAAACTTCGTAAATACTTCCCTTGAGTGCGGTCTCATTTAGATCCGCTTGAAGGGGAAAACGAGCGATGGGACCGATATCCAGAAAAAATGCATTTACGAAATTAAATCGAAGCATGAGGGGAACGCCGAGGTAGGTACATCTGAATTCACTGTAGTTGGTTGCGTAATGATTGTTGTAACCAGCCTGAATAATCGTCAACCCGGTGATGCCATAAATTGTTTTGTTAATTCTTTTTTCGATGATGAGGTCGGCAGCGAGGAATTTTCCCAAGACTGTATTCTGGTAGCTGCCATCGGTTTTAAAAGCATAGTTACCTTTACCGGCCTGATAGAATCCGTCAAAATAGTATTGGGTATTAAAATTCGTACCTGCGGCAAGGTAGATTTTGAACTGCGCCGTGGTAATGGAGGCTTGTAACAGGAACAGAGAGATGATGGCTGATCTTTTCATTATCCCGTAGTCAAAGCTAAGATACCACAAATATTTTTAGGATTTTGAGCTAACAGAGATGCTTTGTAGGAAATGTCATTATTGGATACTTATAGGTAACCCTCAGCAATGATCGCCAGGAGCTGATGAGGTCAGCTACGGCAAGTCCATAGAGCAAAAGAGGGAGAATAAGATAATAAGCCTTTTCGGCCATAGAGTCCTAATGTAGGATTCTTAGCAGAAAATACGATGGAGGAATTATTCTAAATTAAAAGAATTCAGGTTCTATATTTGGGGCCAGTTAGCCATTTTGATTTACCAAAAAAATTGGTATTAGAATCCGTGGAAAAAAAATTAGCCACAGGTTATATGGATTAATGCGGATAATTCAACCTTAGATTTATCTTTTGGCCTTAATTGTGAAAGATTCAATGAGCAACCTTCCATTAACCAGTGAGCAGACCGCCATCAAGGCAACCTATTTCAGCCTGATAGGTAATACTTTTCTGTCCATTATTAAGTGGCTGGCGGGATACTTTGGGAACTCTTACGCTTTGATTGCTGATGCCATTGAATCCACTACCGACATCTTTTCCTCCTTGTTGGTCCTGTTTGGACTGAAATATTCAAATCTTCCGGCTGACAAAAATCATCCTTACGGTCATGGCAGGGCGGAGCCACTAATTACTTTTTTAGTAGTTGGTTTCTTGATCACTTCGGCAACCATCATTGCTTATGAAAGCATTGTTAATATCGGGAGGCCTCACGACTTGCCAAAGCCCTTTACGCTGTGGGTGCTGGGTGCCATCATCATTTGGAAAGAAGCATCATACAGGTTTGTGATAAGCAAGAGTAAGAAGACCAATAGCTCTTCACTCAAAGCCGATGCCTGGCACCATCGCAGCGATGCAATCACATCGGTGGCTGCATTTATTGGGATTTCTATAGCGCTTTTTTTTGGCAAGGGATACGAATCAGCCGATGATTGGGCAGCGCTTTTTGCCTCGGCGTTTATAATCTATAACAGCTACCTGATCTTCAGGCCCGCCCTGGGAGAAATTATGGATGAGAATCTGTATGAAGATGTTGTGGTTTCAATACGGAAAGTTGCCGGCACCGTTGAAGGGGTGACAGGCACGGAAAAATGCTTCATCCGCAAAGCAGGGGTGAAGTACCACGTGGACCTTCATGCGATCGTGGATGCTCATATTTCAGTGAAGAAGGGGCACGAAATTGCACATAGGCTGAAAGACACTTTGAGCCAGGAAATCCCTGAATTGGGGCACGTTTTGATTCATATTGAGCCGAATGAATAGTACAGTTGTTTTTTTGAATTTCATTATGAAATTGGATGACGAATTTTACTTTTAAATCCCTTTAATGAAAAAGGCATTTTGGTTTTTATTCCAATATCCATATTTTAAAAACTAATTATAAGGACCAGGTCCTCTGATCTGAAATTGAGATGAATCAAAAATTATGATCGAACTTGCGGACAATGACAAGGTGTTTACACCCACGCATAGCATTGAGTATGCTGCTAAATCAGTCGTTAGCAAAACCATTATCAAAAAACCTTCCGGCAACGTCACGTTGTTTTCTTTCGACAAGGGGGAGGGGCTTGCCGAGCACAGTTCGCCTCACGAGGTAATGGTTCAGATTTTGGATGGCCACGCCGAGATTACCATCGGAGGGAAATTAAATAACCTCCACGCCGGACAATGCATCCTTTTGCCATCCAACATTCCCCATGCACTCAAAGCCAAAGAGAGATTCAAGATGATGCTGACGATGATTAAGAGTTAGGCAAGGAAGGTTGAATAAAAGCATTCTACCCTCCATTTTCAAAAATCTATTAATTTTGCACTTCTTAGAACCAATTGCATACGATGACGCTGTTAGACTTTGAAAAACCCATTGCCGAACTGGAACACAAGCTTCTAGACATGAAGCAACTGGCCGATGACAGTGACGAATCGGTAAACAAGGCCATCCAAGCACTTGAAAAGAAGATTCTCGAATTGAAACAGGAAACATTTGAAAATCTAACGGGCTGGCAACGGGTCCAGCTTTCCCGTCACCCCGACAGACCCTATACACTGGATTATATCTATGAAATCACCACTGATTTTATTGAGATCCATGGCGACCGCAACGTTGGCGACGACAAAGCCATGGTCGGTGGATTGGGCACGATCGACGGTCTGACCTTCATGCTCATCGGCCAGCAGAAAGGTCGCAATACCAAGCAACGTCAGATGCGCAACTTCGGCATGGCAAATCCTGAAGGTTACCGCAAGGCACTGCGCCTGATGAAGATTGCGGAGAAATACAACAAGCCCATCGTCACCTTTATCGACACACCCGGTGCTTTTCCCGGTCTCGAAGCGGAAGAACGCGGACAAGGGGAAGCCATCGCGCGCAACCTGAAAGAAATGTTTAAACTCACGGTACCGGTGATCTCCATCATCATCGGCGAAGGAGCTTCCGGTGGTGCATTGGGCATCGCTATTGGTGACCGTGTGCTCATGCTGGAGAATACCTGGTACTCTGTGATATCTCCTGAATCCTGCTCGTCCATCTTATGGAGAAGCTGGGACTACAAAGAGCAAGCAGCTGAAGTGCTCAAACTCACCGCCAAAGACATGAAGGAGCACCGCCTCATCGACGGCATCGTCAAAGAACCCCTCGGCGGAGCTCATACCGATATCAAGTGGATGGCGAATGAAGTGAAGCGGACGATCCTTACAACCTATAAAGAATTGGCGAAACTGCCGGTACAAGAGTTGGTTAATCAGCGGATTGAAAAATTCTGTTCGATGGGAGTGGTGAAGGAGTGAGTCTTGGTTCTGAGTAAATTCCTCCAATAGCCAATCCTTTCAAGAAACAAATGCATCCTCATACATCGCAAAGCCAACAGCCAGTTAAACCCCAATAGCATTTTATCTAACCATTAACACTAAAGACTCAAATTGACCCTCCATCCAATCGAAACCGGCTTCTTCAAACTCGACGGTGGTGCCATGTTCGGCGTAGTTCCCAAGTCCATCTGGCAAAAAATAAATCCCCCGGATGAAAATAATCTCTGCTCCTGGGCCATGCGCTGCCTGCTGGTGGAAGATGGCAAACGTTTAATCCTTATTGACAATGGGATCGGGGATAAGCAAGACGCAAAATTTCTGCAACATTACTATCTGCATGGCGATGATAATTTGATGAAGTCGATCCGGCGTTCGGGTTTTTCTGAAACTGACATCACCGATATGTTTCTCACGCACCTCCACTTTGATCATTGTGGTGGAAGCATTAAGAAAGAGGGAGAGAAACTAATGCTTACGTTTCCGAATGCCACCTACTGGTCGAATGAAGATCATTGGAAGTGGGCGACTGTACCGAACCCACGCGAGAAGGCCAGCTTTCTGAAAGAAAATATTCTGCCCATCCAGGAAAGTGGTCACCTGAAAATGTTGGACCCGGGAAAGGATTCCCCGCTGAATGCTTTTAAAATATTTTATGCTTCAGGTCATACGGACAAAATGATGCTTCCCATGATTCCTTACAAGGGGAAGACTCTCTGCTTCATGGCTGATCTTATTCCGTCCGTCGCTCACATCCCGCTTCCCTATGTCATGGGCTATGACACACGTCCTTTGATCACCATGGAAGAAAAAGCGATATTTCTCAAAGAAGCGGCAGACAATCATTATATCCTTTATTTCGAGCATGATCCTGTCTATGAATGTTGTACGGTGAAAACGACTGAAAAAGGAGTTAGATTAGACCAGACTTTTAAGTTCAGCGAAATCTAAAGATGAAGGATATTGGTTTGGTGTTATCCGGAGGTGGCGCCAGGGGTGTTGCGCACATAGGTGTTATCCGGGCGCTCGAAGAAAAGGGGATACGATTCACTCGGGTGTCTGGCACCAGTGCTGGCTCGATTGTAGGAGCACTCTATGCGCAGGGCTATTCACCCAAAGAAATTTTTGAAATCGTCCAACAGGTGAGCATCTTCAAATCGGTTCGACCTGCCTGGGCCTGGACGGGCTTACTGCGTATGGATGGCCTGCAAGAACTGTTGCTACGGTATATTCCTCACAACGATTTTTCTAAACTCAAGAAACCGCTTACCGTGGCGGCCACCAACATTCAGAAGGGGGTGATAGAATATTTCAGGGAGGGAGAATTGGTTCCTGCGGTCGTAGCATCTTGCAGCATCCCAGCTATTTTCAACCCGCTACAATACAAAGGAACCTTATATGTCGACGGGGGCTTGCTCGACAACCTGCCAGTGTTCCCTATCCGAAATCAATGTGAATTTATCATTGGCTCTCATTGCAACCAGGTAAGCAATACATTTGATGGATCCAACTTAAAAGTGGTCATTGAAAGGAGTATGCTGATAGCCATCGGGGCGAATACCACCCTCAGCAAGCAACTGTGCGACATCGTGGTAGATCCACCGGGGCTGGATAAATTTAGCAGCTTTGATATTGGCAGGGCGAAAGAGATTTTCGAAATTGGGTACAAATTCACAAAAGAGAATATCCACGAAAGTCAAATTGAGAAAATGCTCGCATGATGATGACTACAGCATCCTTCCATCAGCATATTCTTCTGGGGATACCGGAGGAGCTTCCGGAAGAAAAGCCTTTGGATCCTTCCGTCAGTCATGCGCCTGTCCGAAAAGATATTCTTACCACGGAAGAGAAAAAATTAGCGTTGAAAAATGCCCTCCGCTATTTCAATGCCCGTCATCATGCGGTATTGGCTCCCGAATTTTATAGTGAATTATTAAAGTATGGGAGAATCTTTATGTACCGCTTCAGGCCTGATTATGAGATGCATGCCCGACCAGTCCATGAGTATCCCCACCAGTGCCTGCAAGCAGCAGCCATCATGCTGATGATTCAGAATAACCTGGACCCGGCGGTAGCACAGCATCCTCACGAACTGATTACCTACGGTGGCAACGGAAGTGTTTTTCAAAATTGGGCGCAGTATCTTCTAACCATGAAATATCTTGCCACGATGACCAAAGAGCAGACAATGCATGTGTACTCAGGTCATCCCATGGGATTGTTTCCATCTTCTCAGGAGGCCCCACGGGTTGTAGTCACCAATGGTATGATGATCCCCAACTACAGCAAGCCCGACGATTGGGAAAGATTTAATGCCCTGGGGGTGACACAATACGGTCAGATGACAGCGGGTTCATATATGTATATCGGTCCGCAGGGGATTGTGCATGGTACCAATATTACTTTGCTGAATGCAGGACGTAAAATTTCGAAGCGAGGCGAAGGACTGGAGGGAAAACTTTTTGTTTCCTCTGGCCTTGGCGGCATGAGTGGCGCACAGCCCAAGGCAGGGAAAATAGCAGGATGCATTTCGGTGGTGGCAGAAGTAAATCCATTGGCTGCCAGGAAACGTTATGAGCAAGGTTGGGTGGATGACCTTATCGACAATCTCGATGATCTTGTAAAACGCGTTGCCGAAGCGAAGCGCAATAAAGAAGTAGTCTCACTGGCTTTCCAGGGAAACATTGTTGACGTGTGGGAACGATTTGCCTTTGAAGAAATTCACATAGATCTCGGCTCTGACCAGACTTCCCTGCACAATCCATGGTCGGGGGGCTATTACCCTGCGTCCTTGTCGTTTGAAGAAGCCGTCGAACTGATGTCATCTCAACCTGAAGAATTCAAAAAGCATGTGCAGGGTTCTTTGCGCAGACAAGCTACGGCCATCAAGCATCATGTTTCCAGGGGAACCTACTTTTTTGATTACGGAAATGCTTTTTTGTTAGAGGCCTCACGTGCGGGGGCCGATGTCATGGCCGATGATGGCATCAATTTCAGATATCCGTCCTATGTACAGGATATCATGGGGCCCATGTGTTTCGATTATGGGTTCGGTCCCTTTCGCTGGGTGTGCACCTCTGGCAAGATGGAAGACCTGGATGCCACCGACCAGATCGCCAGGGAAGTCTTGGAAGAAATTCTCATTGATGCGCCTTTAGAGATTCAATCTCAATTGAAAGACAACATAACATGGATTCGTGCTGCGAAAGACAATAAACTCGTCGTTGGCTCGAAAGCCAGAATATTGTATGCGGATGCAGAGGGCAGGATGAAGATTGCTTCCGCCTTCAACCAGGCCATTCGTGATGAACGGATAGGCGCTATTGTTTTGGGTCGTGACCATCACGACGTATCGGGTACCGACAGCCCTTATCGAGAGACGAGTAATATTTATGATGGTTCCAGATTTACCGCAGACATGGCTGTACATAATGTGATCGGAGATTCTTTCCGCGGTGCTACCTGGGTGTCGCTGCACAATGGCGGTGGCGTGGGGTGGGGTGAAGTGATTAACGGAGGATTTGGTTTTCTTTTAGATGGATCGGAAGATGCCGACAGAAAGGTATTGAACCTTATGCATTTCGACGTGAACAATGGTGTTGCCCGCAGGGCCTGGGCCCGAAATGAGGGAGCTATCCATGCCACGCTGCGAGCTCAGATTACCAATCACGACCTTGTTATTACCATGCCTAATATTGCGGACGATGAATTGATCAATAAATTATTTTGACGGCATGCTTCGTCCGTTATACATTTTACTTTTTAAAATCTTCGGCTGGAAAGTCAATGGGGCAATGCCAGTTGAAAAAAAATTCATTATCGCCGTAGGCCCTCATACCAGCAATTGGGATTTTCCGGTGGGCCTTGCTGCGAGAAGTATTTTGAGAATTCGAAAAGCACAATTTCTGGGAAAGAGTCAGTTGTTTAAGCCACCCTTCGGATGGTTCTTCCGTGCACTGGGCGGTCATCCGGTTGAGCGGACCACCCATCATGAAATGGTAGAACAGGTGGTGAAAATTTTCAACCGTCATGATGAGTTTGTGCTGGCCCTGGCACCGGAAGGCACACGGAAGAAAGTAGACAAGCTGAGGACTGGGTTCTACTATATCGCAAAAGGCGCCCATGTTCCTATTGTCCCCGTGGGTTTTGATTTTGGCAAGAAAGAAATTATTGTTAGTCAACCCGTTTACCTAACTGATGACATGGATGCTGATATGGAGAAAATAATGTCATTTTATCGCACAATTCAGGGGAGAAATCCCGAATTAGGGTTGCACTGATTTCTTTTAACAATAATGAGGCATTACTTTTGTTTGTATTAGGAACAAACAGCATAAACATGAGAAAAATCCAAATTTTAGTTTTTACAGTATGTGCGTTCGTCGCAACGGAGGCTGCCAACGCTCAGGCCCAGGTAGCCATTGGCATTAAGGGGGGGATTAACCTGGCAAATCTTGACGGGGTTAACAGTGCAGGCGTGGGTTATGACAAACGGACCGGCTACCATCTGGGTGCCTATGCCTTATTCAAGTTTACTAAGATTGGAATCCAACCTGAAATACTTTTTTCGCAGCAAGGACAATCGTTCACCTTCAATGGTCAAAATCTAAGCTCCAACTATAATTATATCACGGTCCCTGTGCTTTTGAAGATTTATCTGGTGGCAGGTCTTAATCTCCAGGGTGGCGTGCAGTTTGGGTTCTTATCCAGCTCTTCCGGGGATGTTTATAATACAGTTACTTCAACGATTAGTACTGGACAGGATATGAGTTCCTTTGTGCACACCACAGATTTTTCTGTTCCTGTTGGGATCGGATGGGATTTACCCTTTGGCCTAAATTTTACAGCGCGTTATAACATCGGTGTTTCTGATGTCAATAAAGCTTCTGGGTCAACAGTTCCTCCTACCTTGGTATCATCCATGGGCACCAGTTCAGCAAAGAACCAGGTGTTTCAGTTTTCAGTAGGGTATCGCCTCTTCAAACTGGGAAATTAAATAGACGAATCAGCCTTGATAGTGAGCCGCTCGAAAGTAATTTTGGGCGGCTTTTTCATTTGTGATTAAAACATATACTGAGACACTCGATTATCTGTATCAATCGCTACCCATGTTCCAACGGGTGGGGGCTGCCGCTTATAAGAATGACCTTACGAATACCCTCGCACTCTGTGTGGCGCTGGGAAATCCGCAGTTAAAATTTAAATCGATTCATGTTGCCGGTACCAATGGCAAGGGGAGTTCTTCCCATATGACCGCCGCTATCCTTCAGGTGGCAGGCTACAAAACAGGATTATATACATCACCGCATCTCAAGGAGTTTACCGAGCGAATCAAAATTAACGGTCAGGAAGTTGGACAGGAATTTGTAGTCGATTTTGTCAACAGAACACAATCTGTAATTGAAAAAATCCTACCTTCTTTTTTTGAGTTGACGGTGGCCATGGCCTTCGATTATTTCGCCCGACAACAGGTAGATGTAGCTGTCATTGAAGTGGGACTTGGCGGACGATTGGACTCTACAAATGTTATTACGCCGGAAATTTCACTGGTCACCAACATCAGTTTTGATCATATGGATTTTCTGGGAGACACACTCAAGAAGATTGCTTTTGAAAAGGCAGGGATCATCAAGTCCGGCATCCCCGTTGTCGTCAGCGAACGACAATCTGAAGTCGAAGCGGTATTTATACAACAGGCAGAAACTATGGGATCATCCATTTGTTTTGCCGCTGATGAAATAATGATCAATCCCGGATTTGATGTTTTTTATAACGGCAAGCCCTGGCTGAAAAACCTCAACCTCCAATTGAAAGGAAAGTACCAGAGAAAAAATCTCCCAGGTGTTTTGTCGCTGATATTGCATCTTCGTAAAAAAGGCTTTCATGTTTCTGATGCTGCCATCCGTAAAGGGATTGAAAAGGTGATTTCCCTCACAGGTCTGAAGGGTCGATGGCAACAGATCAGGGACAAGCCACTGACCATTTGCGATACGGGGCATAATCCGGCTGGCATACGCGAAGTGGTGAATCAGATTTTATTAACACCGCACCAGCATCTGCATTTTATATTGGGGGTGGTTAAAGAAAAGGATCTTGCAAAAGTGCTGGAACTTCTGCCCCCAAAAGCCACCTACTATTTTTGTCAGGCTAATATTCCCAGAGCAATGGATGCGCAGGTTCTGGCGGAGGCTGCGGGTGCTGCCAGACTATATGGCAAAGTTATTCCTGATGTCAATGAGGCCATTCGCGAAGCAAGTAATTGCGCGGCACCCGACGATTTAATTTTTATTGGTGGGAGTACCTTTGTGGTAGCCGAAATTGACGGACTTTAAATTTTATCTGAGTTGAAAAACAAGCTTGAGCGTTTTAGAATTGTTGCCGGGAGGGCTAACGTACTGGAGCCAGGTAAAAAACTTTTTGAAATAATAAAGGGAAAATGGAATAAGGATTATTTTAACAACAACCATCCCATTACGGTGGAGTTGGCTTGCGGAAGGGGAGAGTACTCAGTCGCTTTAGCAAGGATGTTTTCGGAAAGAAATTTTATCGGTGTCGATATCAAAGGCGATCGCATCTGGAAGGGAAGTACGCAGGCAGTAGAGCATGGTCTGACGAATATCGGCTTCCTTCGTGCCAACATCCTGAACATAGATTTTTTTTTCACCGAAGGGGAGATTGATGAAATCTGGATAACCTTTGCGGACCCGCGGCCCAAAAAACGTGATGTCAAACGTAGACTTACCAACTCCCGGTTCCTAGATATGTATAAGAAGGTTCTCCGGAAGGGTGGCTACCTCCGATTCAAAACTGATAACGCTGGATTGTTTCAATATACTCTCGAAGAGATTAATCAACGGAATGATATTGAAGACTTTGCTTATACCGATGATGTGTACCAGTCTCCGCTTCGTGGAGAGTGCTTTGATATCAAGACCCGTTATGAGGAGATGTTTGCTTCGAAAGGCGAGAAGATAAAATACCTCAGGTTTCGGTTTAGCGAATAATCCTACTTTGTCAAGTTATTTTTTTGGGTCACAATGAACACTAAGACACCACAAAGGGCACCACGAAATGAAGTCTTTGATTATTTTGAACCTGAATTCGTCGTGTTCTTATTAATATTCTTTATCTGCAGTCAATAATGTATTAACACTACTTTTGTATAACAGACTCAAATATTTTGGGCAAAAGAAAGAAACGTGAGATTGATTTAGTAGTCCTCTCGGATATTCATCTGGGTACCTATGGCTGCCATGCTGAAGAACTTCTTCGCTATTTAAAAACCATCAAAGCAAAGACCCTGATCCTCAATGGCGACATTATCGACATGTGGCAGTTCAGCAAACGGTACTGGCCTAAGTCGCACATGCAGATTATCAAGCACCTCACGGGCCTGCTGGCGAAGGGCACCAGGATTATCTATCTCACCGGCAATCACGATGAGATGCTTAGAAAATTTGCAGGGCTTCGTATCGGATCTTTCCAAATTGATAACAAAAAAGTGGTTGCCCTGGATGGAAAGAAAGCCTGGATCTTCCATGGCGATGTATTTGACGTGACGATGAAATATTCCAAGTGGCTCGCCAAGCTGGGCGCCAAAGGCTATGACTTCCTGATCTTGCTGAACACTTTCGTAAATTTTATCCTGAATTTCTTTGGAAAGGGAAAGATTTCCCTCTCCAAGCGCGTAAAAGACAGTGTGAAGCAGGCAGTGAAATTCATCAACGACTTTGAGAAGACCGCAGCGGAAATTGCTATTTCAAAAGGCTACGATTACGTAGTCTGCGGACACATTCACCACCCGGAGATGAAGCGTATTGTCACGGAAAAAGGAGAGGTTATGTACCTGAATTCAGGCGATTGGGTAGAGAACCTCACGGCCCTTGAATTCAATGATGCCAGTTGGAAGGTGTACCATTATGCCGACGATGTGTACGCGCAAACGATTAAAATACCCAAACACCTCAAGTCCGATTTGGATAATGATGAGATATTTAAGGACCTTGTCAATGAATTCCTCCCGGTAAAGAAACCTTAACGTGTTTAAGTGATTACGTGTTTAAGTTGGATACGTAAACACGCAGGTACGTAAACACTAAATCACTGATATGAAAATACTCTACGCCATTCAGGGCACCGGCAACGGCCATCTTAGCCGGGCGGTGGACATTATCCCGGAGCTTCAGAAATATGGTGAGCTGGACCTGTTTGTTAGCGGGGCGCAGGCGGAAATCGTATTGCCCTATCCG
>JAYWDP010000119.1:0-2364 GCA_043779775.1 Cyclobacteriaceae bacterium | reverse complement strand
CTGTTCCCAGAAATACGGGTATCGCATCGTGTACTGCGGTCAAATGTCCCAACAAATAGATGCCTGAATTTCTACCCGGTGAAACTTCGTGCGACAACTGTGCATCCGTGAGGCCGTCAAATAATTTATCTGTTCGTTTGATGTGACTTTCCCAGGCGCTGAGGGCCATGATTACGAAGACTTGTTGTTGATTTTTCATGTTGGAGTCAAAGATGTGAATGTATGAATTTGCGGTTGTTACGTTTCTATTGGCCAATCCAATGTTACTGAGAATTCTTATCTTTGCCCAACTTTTTAGGCTCCGTATTTCAATGGATAGAATTTCAGATTCCGATTCTGAAGATGTAGGTTCGATTCCTACCGGGGCCACAGCGTCCGCCGAAGCTTTAGCAAAGGCGGACAAAGCGTTTTTATTTTGCTTCAAAGCCAGTGTAGACGAATGAGTTAGTTCAAGGACGGAATTAACTTTTCGGTTCGATAATTCGCATTCGTGGGAAGAAACATTTTACTAGCAACCACTTTAGCCTCTTCGAACAAGTATTGCCCTTGAAGTGAAGCTAACCGGTGTGTGCGACATGAGACTTTATTATTTAAACCGGAGCGCTTGACTGAGTTTTTGCAATGCCTCTCCATGTTTCTTCTCCGGCATTTGTTGAAGGTTGCGCATCTTCCATCGCACTGACGGCAAACTTGCTATAACCGCATGGTCCTTCACACCAAGCAGGTTCCAGTCCGGAGCCTTTGACTTAAAGGACATCAGGAAATTCTTTTCATCGTCCGTGAGCTGCGCATGTATCGTTTCCACGAGTTGCTCGCGTGTGGCTTCCAGTTCTTCAACGGATACATCCGCCTGGACCATCTGAACGAATTCGGCGTTATAGATTCCTCGGATATCTTTCCGGTGCGGGTCCAGCAATTCGGCCATCGGCCGATGGTGACTAATCAGGAATGCCAGGAATGTTTTTCGCAAGTCCTCCGTGAGTCCCTCATTGTCAAAAAGAAATTTCACATCGAACAGGTCGCGGGGATGCTGTCGGTCCAATGCCGCACAAAGTTTCCCAGCATACAGATCGGGCAGCGATGCCACTTGCATTTCGGCAAAGCCAAAAGTCTTTTCAACGGCTGCACATACCTGCATGCGTTGCACGGGAAACACGGTGCCCCGGATAACAGGTGATAATTCTATTTTGATCCTGATCTCGCCCTGCTGGACAATGAGCCGTAGCGCATCACTTTGTTCAAATGCATTTTGTACCCGCGTGCCCACAAGAGTTTTTTGAATGAGAGCACTGATGCGGCCTAACGCTGCGCGTATGGCTGGAAGCGCGTGTTCTCGCTCATCCATAGGAATGTATAGCAGGTCAATGTCAACGGATAGTCTAGGCAAAGAGCGGTAAAACAAATTGATCGCAGTGCCTCCCTTTAAGGCAAAACATTTTTCGGTATCGATCAGCGGCAGCACCCGTACCAGGAGTTGTACCTGTTGGGTATAGTACGACTGGTTCATAGCGATTCGGGTACGGAGATTTGATATTTCTTGTCAAGCTTCCCGCCCTTCACTAACATCCGGTTTCCCTTGCCAAAATCGATATGCGGCTTGTCCAGCTTTTGAAGCCAGGCGTAGTTATGCCGCTCGGCAAACCAGAAAAATAAACGCTTCACTTTCACATTTCCGCTTAGCTCGAGAAGGGATTGTAGGCTGCGGGGCGATAAGGATGTCATGCCTTGCATAAGCTGGTCTGCATGCTCAAACGATATTTTTTCGGGAACGTCTGTCAGCACTTCTAGATACGCCCGCTCCGGAGTAGATAATATAAGACCGGCAAAGCCCTCCCGCCATTCTTTTTCCGTGGCAAAGGAACGTAACTCCAGTGGAGGGATAGGGCGCAGTTTCCGGGTGTTCTTCCTGCCGGTTAAGTCCTGTTCAGGATGCCAGGTAAAGGTCACATTGGGTAGCAGGCAATTTACCCAGGCAGGCATCTTTTTCCCATACAAGTGAATGCTTTTCTTCCCGGATAAGGGAAGGTAATGCGCAAAGCCCTGCAACTCCAGCGCAGTAAGGCCGCCCACAACCAGGTCTGTATTCAGGATCCGTTGCAGGGAATAAACGATGGCCTGCCATTGAGGCGGGGCGAACCCTCGCATATACACACCATGGTGCAGGGCGGTCAGGCTGCCGCTCCTCAGCAGGTTGTCGATGGCGTGCCGGGCAAAACCGTTCCGGATCAGCCAGGCTGGCACGGTTATCACCCCCTCCGGCAACAGTTCCGCCAGCTTCTTTCTCCGGTCAGCATTTACAGGCATATTTATAATAATTAAATAATACAGCGATGATTACCGTAAACTTAATAAAATATAAATAAT
>JAYWDP010000118.1:0-7015 GCA_043779775.1 Cyclobacteriaceae bacterium | reverse complement strand
CACAAAATAAAAACGATGTCACGGCAGCCCAGGAAATTCTCCAATCAGCCTACCGCACCGATGTCAGGCCCCTGGTAGCGGAGGCAAGATTAATTTCCGGCGGAGCCCTTCAACCCCTCGATTTATTCAGGGAATTGAAAGTACGGGATCAGCTTATCGCCAATAGAGGCAAGCAAACCGTGGCAACCGGACTCTGATAAATGTAATTATCAAATGCCTACCCCTGTCATCGCAATTTTTGATATTGGGAAAACGAATAAAAAAATCATTCTTTTCGATGATACCTACAAGATTCTTCAGGAGCAAACAAAGGTATTTCCGGAAATAGCGGATGAAAATGGTGACCCCTGCGAAGATATCCAATCGATTACGTTGTGGATAAAAGATACAGTGGCATTCCTTCAGTTGCTGGAACATATTGAAATTAAGGCAATTAATGTATCCGCTTACGGCGCCAGCTTTGTGCACCTCAACGCTAATTTTGAAATAGCCACTCCGTTTTACAACTATCTTAAATTCTATCCTCGATCGTTACAAGAAAAATTTTATGAGACCTATGGTGGACAAGCCGAGCTAACACGGGAAACCGCTTCACCGGCTCTGGGAAGTCTAAATTCCGGACTGCAACTATATCGCCTGAAATACGAATCGCCAAATTTGTTTAGGACCATTTTCTGTTCACTGCACCTCCCACAATATTTCAGTTACCTGATTACTTCAAAAACGTATTCTGAAATCACCAGCATCGGGTGTCATACCCATTTATGGGATTTTAAGAAAAACCGGTACCACGATTGGGTGATTAAAGAAGGTCTTGACGAAAAACTGCCAGTCCTTATTAAAAGTGATGAAGTGCAATCTTTTCAATCCATCAAGCTAAATAGACCCATGATCGTTGGCTGTGGCCTCCATGACAGTTCATCTGCACTGATTCCGTACCTCACTTCTTTTATCGAACCGTTTGTACTTATTTCCACAGGCACCTGGTGCATCAGCATGAATCCTTTTAATCATTCACCTCTTACAGATGAGGAACTTAAGAGGGATTGTCTCTGCTACCTTAGCTATCGTGGGAAGCCTGTCAAGTCCGCACGATTATTTGCCGGCCATGATCATGAAATTCAAGTCGAAAGGTTGTGTCTTCATTTTAATAAGGGAAAAGATTATTACAAGACAGTGAAATATGATAGCACGCTCAGGTCAACCTTGCTTGAAGGAGATAAAGACAAGAATAAAAAGACATTCAATACCGGCATAGAGAATTCAACTTTTGAAACACGGGAGCTCTCATCTTTTACCGATTTTGAAAAAGCATACCATCAACTCATGCTGGATATTATGGATATGCAGTTTGCCTCTACCACACTTGTCTTAAAAAACACTACTGTGAGTCGGATTTTTGTGGATGGCGGGTTTAGCAAAAATCCGGTTTATATGAGCCTTCTGGCGACTGCATTTCCCAACATTGAAGTGTTCGGCGCAACCATCGCACAGGCTTCGTCTTTGGGTGCCGCCCTGGCGATACATCATCAATGGAATCGTCTGCCGATGCCGGAAAATATAATCGAACTGAAGCATTACGCTGGAGTTGTAACAAATTAATTCGTGAATACATATTAACTGTTTGCCCATCTTTACTGATGATATCCGAATGGTCGGGATCGTGACAATTCAGGAATTGGCCCGATTATTTTATATCAGTAACTGGGTGTAAAAACATATATAATGCTTCTTTCTTCATTAATTCACCGAATACCATGACTCCCAAAGACACTCCAGCTTCCATCCCATTTTGGAATTCCGACATAACCCAACTATTTCAAAGCTTACAAACTTCGAAAGATGGCCTGAGCAATGCAGATATTGCCGCCCGGCAACAAAAGTACGGGTCCAATCAACTCAGTCAGGCTTCAAAGTCAACGGCGATTACCTTGTTTATAAGCCAGTTTAAAAGTCCAATTACCCTTCTGCTGATTGGAGCTTCCATCCTTTCCTATTTCCTCCATGATCAAACGGATGCTGTCATCATCATGTTCATCGTATTGGTGAGCAGTGTACTGGGATTCTGGCAGGAAAAAGGAGCCGGCGATGCGGTCCAAAAACTTTTATCGATTGTACAAATAAAAACTGCCGTGCTTCGCGATAAGCAGTGGTCTGAAATACCCATCAGTGAAGTAGTGCCTGGAGATTTGGTAAAGCTTAGTGCCGGTGATTCCATTCCTGCAGATTGTTTACTGGTGGAGTCCAACGATTTATTTACCGATGAAGCTGCTTTCACTGGCGAGACATTCCCAACTGAGAAAAAGCCAGGCATCATGCCTGCCGACAGTCCGTTGGCGAAACGCTTGAATACCCTCTTCATGGGTTCGCATGTTACGAGCGGCACCGCCATTGCGCTGGTGGTAATGACCGGGCTCAACACTGAATTCGGAAAAATTTCCAAAAAATTAAAGACACCTCAACCCGATACTAACTTTGAAAAGGGAATCCGGCACCTGGGCTATCTATTAATGAAAATCACAGCAACCCTGGTGTTGCTGATTCTTTTCTTCAATATGCTGTTGCACCGGCCTGTATTTGATTCCTTTCTCTTTGCCCTCGCCCTGGCCGTAGGATTAACACCTCAATTATTGCCTGCCATTATCAGTATCAATTTGGCCAAGGGGGCCCAGCAAATGGCGAAGCAAAAAGTAATTGTCAAGCGTCTGAACTCCATTGAGAATTTTGGGAGTATGAATATTTTGTGTTCTGACAAAACCGGTACGCTTACCGAGGGCAAAGTAACGCTTCACGAAGCCACCGATCCGCATGGGAAAATTTCAGACACGGTACTCTTTATGGCCTCTGTGAACGCCCTTTTGCAGCAAGGATATAAAAACCCGATCGATGAAGCCATTGTTGACGTCGCACCGAAAGAAGCATCTGCTGTCCACAGGTTAGATGAAATACCGTATGACTTTATCAGAAAACGTCTTTCTATTCTTGCCGACTTGCCCCAGGGGAACACCCTCATCATTAAAGGCGCTTTTAACGAAGTGTTGCAAATCTGTTCAAAAATTCAAACCGGTGAAAAAGAAGTGTCTGACCTGGGAGACTTCAGGAAAGACCTCCACCTGAAGTACGAAGAATTTAGTCAATCAGGGTTTCGCACATTAGCCGTTGCATTAAAACCGTTACCCGGCGTATTAAATATTTCCAAATCCGATGAACATGACCTCATTTTCATCGGATTTATTACGCTCTTTGATCCCGTGAAAAAAGATGCTCGTCAGATCATAACACAATTGAATGATTTAGGAGTAAAATTAAAGATCATTACTGGTGACAACGCCCTGATTGCCCATCACATTGCATTACAATTGGGATTTGATAATCCGATAATTGTAAGCGGCAAAGATCTTCACCTGATGAGTCCTGCGGCCCTCGTGCATAAAGCAGAACAAGTACACGTTTTTGCCGAAGTGGAACCCAATCAGAAAGAAAGGATCATCTTGGCGTTAAAAAAGGCCGGTAATGTTGTGGGATATATGGGTGATGGCATTAATGATGCTACGGGATTACACGCAGCCGATGTAGGTATCTCTGTAAATTCCGCCGTGGATGTTGCCAAAGAAGCCGCTGATATTGTTCTGCTCGACAAGGACCTTTCTGTGATCATTGATGGTATTAAGGAAGGACGGAAGGTTTTCCTCAATACATTGAAATATGTTTTCATGGCTACCAGCGCTAATTTTGGAAATATGTTCAGCATGGCAGGCGCCTCTCTTTTGCTGCCCTTTCTCCCCTTGCTGCCTAAACAAATACTATTGACAAACTTGCTGACTGATTTCCCCGAGATGACCATCGCTACCGACCATGTGGATGAGCAATCCGCGATGAAGCCACGTCGGTGGAACATGGGCTTCATTACAAAGTTTATGGTTGTCTTCGGATTATTAAGTTCCGTATTTGATTATATGACGTTTGGCGTGTTAATCTATATCCTAAAAGCCAATCAGCAGGAATTTCAAACGGGCTGGTTCATGGAGTCGGTGGTATCGGCTACCATGATTGTTCTTGTGTTGCGTACGCAGCTTTCAATATTTAAAAGTAAACCTGGCAAATATCTGTTGACAGCGACCCTACTGATTGTGTTGTTTACATTGATTTTACCTTATCTGCCCTTTGCCGGGCTCCTGGGATTTACCCCTTTGCCCTTACGCTTCTATGGCGTCATGTTATTGATTGTGGTATTGTATATCATCGGGGCTGAAACCCTTAAGCGGCAATTTTACAAGCGCGTCATGGTTTAAGGGGCAAAAGATGGGTGTCTGATGCATATCATCCGGCCAGTTGTCTTAAGTCATATTTAAATTCAGGGTATGCCTATATCTTTTGTAAAATTCTTTAAAAATGAAAAAGATCCTCGTGCCCTGCGATTTTTCAGATCCGGCAAAGCAAGCGTATCTGTTTGCACTGGACATAGCTTCAAAGACGGACGCGGAAATCTTCGTGGTGAGGGCGTTTGATGTTCCGTTTATATATGAAAGCTTTAATGCCCCTAACCCTTTTTATTTAGATCCGGGGCTCTTGCAGGAATTGGAAAACGATGCAAAAATTAGTTTTGAGAAAATGAAAGCTATGCATTCGAGGCAAGATGGCATTCGCTTTAACGGAATTCAGGGACCCGTGACACCCACCCTCCTCAATTTTATTGATCAAGAACACATCGACCTTGTGATAATGGGTACCCATGGGACCAGCGGCCTTGCCGGGTATCTCATCGGTTCGAACACCGAGAAGATCGTTCGCTCCTCTCCGGTGCCCGTGATCGCGATCCGCACGGCTGTAAAGCTTGCCTCCATCAGAAACATAGTCTTCGCCACGACCCTTCAAAAGAACGAGATGGCATCGGTCACAAAAATTAAAGAACTGCAAACATTCTTTGATGCTACGCTTCATTTGCTGCTGGTCAATACGCCTGTCAACCTAAAAAGGACGAAAGACGAAATGGCGATTATGGAAGAATACGTAAGACAAAATAAAATTCAGAATTGCACCATGAACTTACGGGATGATTTCAATGAACAGGATGGCATCATGGGTTTTGCACAGGAAATTAATGCCGACATGATTGCCCTGACAACCCACGGCCGCAGAGGACTGGCACATTTATTTCTGGGGAGTGTGGCGGAAGATGTGGTCAACCATGCCTCTTGCCCAATCTGGACCTATTCCATCAGAAAATAAATTGCTATTGGGCCTTGAAAAATCGGCGGGGACCAAGATGGTTTTCATTCTTTTAAAGTTTTGTCTTGTGGAACAATAATGACTGGTATTTCCAACTGATGGATTAACTCGTTCAGCGCTTCCCGATTTACGTCGGCCAGACCTTTATTCATTACCAATAATTTGATGTTGCTTCTCCTGAGATGCTCCTGAACGCGGTCTGTGAGAAAGCCTACTTCCGAACGGAAGTCATATGAAATATTTCCTTTCTTAAGGACATGTGATATTTTTTTAAAGTTAAGTGCTGCTTCCTCATCAATGTCTCTTTTCACTTTGCCCAGGTTTTCCTTTTTTACAACTTGGTTTAATCGATAGGGGTGAAGTACCGTGATACGGGCTTTGTTTTTTGTTGCCAATTGAAGGGCTGACCTAAGCGTATTCTCAGAGGATGCTGAAAAGTCTATTACGCAAAGAACCGTAGGCTCGTTATTATATAAAGAAGTAGCACCGACAACCATAACCGCAAACCTATGCGAACCTGCTTGTGCTCCGGCAGGCTGAAATCATAACAAAAGATGATTTTAGTCATGGTATTCTCTTAGTAACTTGGCGGACATGATTCAATCCTTCGAACTCTTAAGCACAATATCCAATGATGCTTTCCGGGAGATATTCCAGAGCATGACCGAGGGTATTATTATAGTAAATAAGGAGGGGAACATTCTGGTGGCAAACCGGGTGGCAGAAGCGATGTTTGGTTATGAAAGCAACGAATTATCCGGAAAACTATTGGACTTTCTCCTTCCGGTACGATATCGTGGCAGGCACCTGCAACAAAGAAATGACTTCAGCAGTAATCCCATCCCAAGGCGGATGGGATTAGGCCGTGACCTGGCTGCCTTAAGGAAAAATGGCACGGAATTTCCGGTAGAGATCAGCCTAAACTATTCCAATGCAAGTGGCAACTTCATTGCCATGGCCTTTATTACTGATATCACCATCCGTAAAAATGCCGAAGAAGCCTTGCGGCAAAGCGAAGAGCAATTAATCTTATATGCCTCCGAATTGGAGAAAAAAGTGGAAGCCAGGACCTCGGACCTGAACAACTCTATCAAGACGCTTGAACACGAGATCATAGAGAGGAAAAAGGCCGAAGAGGAAGTACGGAAGTCGCTGGAAAAAGAACGAGAACTGAATGATCTGAAATCCAAATTTGTTTCTATCGCCTCGCATGAATTCAGAACGCCGTTAAGCACCATCCTAAGCTCGATTTCCCTCGTGGATCAGTACCGGCAGAGGGGAGACATTGAGAAAATCGACAAGCACACGCAACGTGTCCGGTCATCCGTCAATCACCTTACCGCGATCCTGAACGATTTTCTCTCTCTTGGAAAACTTGAAGAAGGCAAAGTGGAGGTTAACAAAGAGTCTATCCTATTAATAGAGTTCTTATCCGATGTGGCTGAGGAAATGAAGGTCCATTTAAAATCTGGTCAGCAGATTATTATAGACTGTTCTGCTCAAAACGGGACCGTTCAAACTGACAGTCGCATTCTCCGCAATATTCTCATCAACCTGCTTTCCAACGCCACCAAATATTCGGGAACCAATAAAAAAATCCGTATGACTTGCAGAGACTCAGGCCCTTCCATTTATATTGACATACAGGATGAAGGAATCGGGATACCGGAAGGTGAGCGCAAACACCTCTTTGATCGCTTCTTCCGCGCCAGCAATGCCGGAAACGTTCAGGGCACTGGCCTGGGCTTGAACATTGTGAAACGATATGTAGAATTGCTTAACGGAA
>JAYWDP010000117.1:0-2380 GCA_043779775.1 Cyclobacteriaceae bacterium | reverse complement strand
TGCACGGTCGGCATGGATTCCCACTTTTATGACATCTTGCGCATTGCGGGGGAAAATAAGCTCCAGATTGTTGCCGTCTTGAACGAGGAACAACACTTTGCTGGAGTCATTACTGTACAGGATATCATGATTTCTTTTGCCCAGACCGCCTCGGTGCAAATGCAAGGTGGCATCCTGGTACTTTCGATGGACCTGGTGGATTATTCCTTGGCTGAGATCAGCCGCTATGTTGAAGAAAATAATGCCAAGGTGATCAGCAGTACGATGATTGAAGATCCCATGGATATCGGCAAAATCAAACTAACACTTAAAATCAACCAACTCGATCTTTCCAGGATCGTTGCCACACTCGAGCGCTTTGGTTACCGTGTCATCGCACATTACCAGGAAGACCGCCGGGGAGGCGATGACAAAGAACGGCTGGATATGCTGATGCGGTACTTGAATATTTAGTCCTTGGTCCGATATACAGTTGTGCCGCATCAGGGAATGATGACATAAAATTAGCCGTGGATTCTAAACAGGATTTAACAGTTTTATAACAAGTTGTCCATGCGCATTGGTATTCACGGTAAAGATTTTCATCATAAATCGGCGCGATTTATTGAAAGAGTTATGGAATACCTGCAGCGCTATCAAAGCGAAATTTGGGTGTCCGAAAAATTTCTCAAGCAAGTCAAGTCTTCACGCATTCTGAAGTTCAAACTCAAATCCTTTGATCATGGCGACAGCCTTCGAAATCTGGATTTCTTTTTTTCACTTGGAGGTGATGGCACCCTTCTTGAATCGGTAACCTACATTGGCAAAGCAGAGGTCCCCATCCTGGGGATCAACACCGGCCGATTAGGATTCCTGGCTACAATCAGCCGTGAAGAAACCGAAAAGGCTCTGGAAATTCTTTTTAAAGGCAATTACAACATTGACACGAGGTCAGTTCTGAAACTCATTTCAACGCCAAAACTCTTTGGAAACCTGAATTTCGCGCTAAATGATTTTACGATCATGAAAAAGGATACCTCCTCCATGATCACCGTTCACGTGCATGTCGATGGTGAATTGCTTAATTCCTATTGGTCCGACGGAATTATCCTGTCCACGCCAACCGGGTCTACCGGCTACTCGCTCAGTTGCGGCGGGCCGCTGGTTTATCCAAAGTCAGAAAGTTTTATCCTTACACCGGTTAGTCCTCACAATTTGGGTACCCGCCCCATTGTATTGTCAGACAGCTCGGAAATCACGTTCCAGATTGAGGGCCGAAGCAAGAAGTACCTGGTCTCCCTGGATTCCCGCTTTGAAACCATCGATGAATCCGTAAAATTGAAAATCAGAAAAGAGCGATTTAAGGTAAAATTGGTTGAATTGCCAGGGCACCATTATTTTAATACCCTGCGGCAAAAGCTTAACTGGGGTTTGGACATCCGAAATTGACAATACTGCGCAACCGCCGCTTACAAAAGGGTGGGTTTCGATATAAAAGGACTTGGGGATTGAAGTTCCGGAATACAGCAAATGTTATAACTTTGTAGTTCGGTAAAGTCTGGTCGCTATGAGAAATTTGTCGATTGGTTTGGTTTATGTTTTTCTGATGCTTTCAGCGTCCGAAGGCGCGTTGGCCCAATTGAACCGCCATAATATAAAAAGGAACAATAAGCGGATATCCTCGTTTCGTGGAAAGAAATCCAGTTTTGGGAAGGAGAAGGTATACAACGCCATTGGTTTTTCGGTAATCGCCCTGAATTACTATGGAGACATTTCTCCTCTTCCCAAAAGGGTAAGTACGGACATTTCATTTACCCGCCCTGCTTTTGCTCTTTCCTTTGTTCACCGGTTTGGGCCACGCTACACACTCATAGGTCAGTTTATGTGGGGTACCTTAAGTGCTTCCGATAAATCAGCTAGTACCACTGGGGAAAGTGGCTACCGCAACACACGTAATTTGTCTTTTCGAAACCGAATCAAAGAACTTTCTGTCACAGCGTATTTTGATTTGTTCAAGAATGAGTCAACCTACATCAGCCGGGTAAAATGGACCCCCTATGTTTACCTTGGCATTGCCGGTTTTCTGCACAACCCCCAAGCAAAGGCGCCTGATAAGGATTTGATGGGTAATCCGCTAAAGCAGGGCGGGCAGTGGGTCAATTTACAGCCACTTGGCACTGAGGGCCAACGCTCAAATTTGGCGGCAACAGATGTCAATCATGGAATTAAACCCTATAGTTTGGCGCAGGTAGCAATACCATTTGGCGTTGGTGCGCGTTTTAGAATAAATGAAGTAATGGATCTTTGGGGTGATATCGGGTTCCGTTATACGTTTACCGATTACCTGGATGATGTGAGTGGAAATTATGTTGATTTGAACAAATTGAATAGCCCTCTGGCG
>JAYWDP010000116.1:0-2387 GCA_043779775.1 Cyclobacteriaceae bacterium | reverse complement strand
GCAAATCCATACCAAAACATACCTTGTTTTCGTGAGGAGGGTGATTCGACATTCCTTTCATGCTAACGGGTGTGAACTGAAATTTCATGCTTTTCAATTCAGGATTACCCAGAACCTGGAAGGGCATTGGTGTGCCCCGCCCAACGCTGATTACGGTTCCCTCCAATAGACAGATGGAAGGATAAAGTTTGACAGCCTGATCGTTTGGAAGATTGGGGGAGGGCCGGATCGGCAATGAATAGGCAGCCTCGTGTTTCCAGTTTTTGAGTTTGATAATTTCCACCGCACATTTCCTTCCTCCATCCAGCCACCCCTCACCATTTATCATTAGTGCCAGTTCGCCAACGGTGAGCCCGTGAACGATCGGTATAGGATGCATACCCACAAAAGACTTAAACTCTGGCTGCAGGACCGGTCCATCCACAAATCCTGCATTGGGATTCGGACGATCCAACACAATCAATTGTTTTTTATTTTCAGCACACGCCTCCATGACATAATGCAGTGTGCTGATGTAAGTGTAGAAACGCGCCCCCACATCCTGAATATCGAAGACCACCACATCCACATCCGACAATTGCGCTGAAGTGGGTTTATAGTTTTTGCCATAGAGCGATACCAGCAATATGCCCGTCTTAATGTCAACGCTGTCAATGACCACCTCACCGTCGGCGGCAGCACCCCGAAATCCATGTTCCGGGGAGAATATTTTTCGGATGTTCAGTTGAAGGTGCTTGAGTGTGTCTGCCAGATGTGTTTTTCCGATCGTGGCGGTGTAATTCACAACCAACGCAACGCGACTTCCCTGAAGTTTGGGTACGATCAAATCCAGTTGCGCTGCTCCCACAACGATGTTTTGACTTACGCCGGATTGTGGCATGCAATGAAAGCACAAAATGGTCAGTGCCTGGAAAACGATGATGGTAAACGGCAGTTTTGAATTCCTTCGTGTCTTTGTGCCTTTGTGGTCACCAAGACACCAAGACACAAAGAATACACTAAGTATAAGATTGATCTTCTTTTCCCAATTCATCAGACACCTCAATGTTTTGTTATATCCGCCGTGAAGTCCTATTTTGTGCCTTCTTAAAACCGTTTTAAGTTACTACTAAATTGAACCTGTCCTATTTCATTTCCAAAAGAATAAGCCGCGGGCCGGAGGGTGGTTTTTCGACAACCATTCACGCGATTGCCGTTGCCACCATTGCCGTGGGGTTAGCCGCAAGCATGGCTTCCTTTCTGATTATGGGTGGTTTTCAGGAAACGATCAAAGAAAAGATTTACAGCTTCAGCGCCCACAACCTGATCACGAAATACACGCTTAATAATTCTATGGAGGAGCAACCCTTTAATTTCAATATCGATCTGTATAATCATCCGGAAAAGTTTCCTTTTATCGATCACGTGCAAGAATTCAGCCACAAAGCCGGGCTTATAAAAACGGATGATGAAATATTGGGGATAGTCTTTAAGGGCGTGGGAAAAAGCTTCGACCTGGGGCGCTTTCAGGAAAATATGGTGCAAGGCAGGTTTCTTCATTTTCCTGATTCAGGCTACGCCCATGAAGTATTGCTTAGTCAGGTGATCGCCAATAAACTGAAGCTGAAGACGGGGGATGATGTGATCATCCATTTCTTTCAGAACCCGCCCCGCTTCAGAAAGCTAAAGGTGGTGGGTCTCTATGAAACAAACCTTTCCGACTATTTCGACAGCAAGGTGATCATCGGTGACATCCGCATGGTACAGAGATTGAATGGTTCCAATGACAGCACGGCCGGGGGATTGCAGATTTATGTAAAAGACGTCTCCAGGATTGATGAAGCGACTGCTGCAATTAAGGAAAATATGGAATACGATCTCTTTGGAGAGAAAGCGGGCGATACGTACATTCAGGTTTTTGAGTGGCTTGGGCTGGTCGGCCGTCAGGTTTATATTCTTTTGGGAATCATTCTTACGGTCGTTTGTGTAAACATGATTTCAGTAATCTTAATTTTAGTGATGGAGCGAACACACATGGTCGGCGTGCTAAAAGCAGTAGGTGCGAATAACCGGTTGATCCGAACGGTGTTCATCTACAATGGCATCAGCTTGATTGTCAAAGGTCTGGTTTACGGAAATATCCTGGGTCTGGGGCTTTGCTATCTGCAGTACAAGTTTCATTTCGCTAAACTTAACGCGCACGATTATTATATGAGCTATGTGCCCATTGGCTGGAACTGGGAAATTGTAATTCTCTTGAATGTGCTGGTTTTTGGGGTCGTAACTCTTGTGCTGTTGCTTCCGACGGCCATCGTATCGAGGATCAATCCGATCAGGGCAATCCGGTTTGACTAAATAGAAAACTGATAATTGAATGAGAAATATGCTTGCATTCCTCAGCTTTCGCG
>JAYWDP010000115.1:0-2389 GCA_043779775.1 Cyclobacteriaceae bacterium | reverse complement strand
AGTTGAATGGATTGATTGGTTGAGGCTGCAAAAGATTGAGCCAGGTCCTTTGCAGATGAGGATGGAATTCCGTTAACGCTCCATTGCCAAGTGGGATTAGAGGCTATGTCAAAAGAGCTGGAGTTGATGAAGTTATAGATTTGATTCGTACAGGCTACTGAGGGCGAAGGCAAGATAAAGTTTGAGACGGGCTGATTATATATGGTAATGGGGCTCTTTGCAAAATTGGTGCATCCGTTCGAGGCGGTGACATCCAGCCGGACATTAAAGTTCCCTACAGAAAAAGCATGCGATGCTGAGGCAGCGGTTCCCGGTGCGGAAAGATCACCAAAGCTCCATTGATAGGTTACAATATTGCCTGAGCTATTGGTGGAAGAAAAATTCACAGAATTTCCTGCGCAGACCTTCCCATCGGTTATAAATGATATATCGGGGGAGGTATTGGAAGAAATGAGAATGGAATTTGAATGGGTGCTCCATTCGCCTGAGGTTGTGTTGTAGACATTGAGTTCCGTTAGTTTGGTTCCTGATAATGCATAGGTAAGGCCCTGGGGCAACTTTACATTTGAAAAGTCAAAGTTCGCCCCACAATTCGCTTGAAACTGGAGACGGCTCAATTGAGTATTGGAAGAACTAGTGCCTAACAGCACACTGGTGCCCTGCCATCGAACGCTTTCGAGTCCCAGCAGAACAGGAAGTCCAGTGTGCGAAACAGAAGAGGGAGGGTGAATGGGGTTTAAATCCTTTAAATCAACAATCTGAATGGGATTTGATTCATTGCTGACTGCCGCAAAATAATTAGATCCTTCTCTGATCAATTTAACTTTGTAAGGTCTGACTATTCCCGGAAGGGCATACAATCCTTCCACGGAGGGCATGGAAAAGATATTCGTGCCAAAATTTAATTGAATTATCTGGTCGGTGATGAGGGAGGTGAGAATGGCTATCCACTCGGAGCCGCGTTTAGCAAAATCAATTCCTGTTGGCAAACCCAACCCCGGAATGGGACCCGTATCGAGGATGTCACCTGCACCGGGCACATTGGAAAATGAATTATGAAAATTGACGAACACAAGGCCATTGCCATTGTAGTTGACAAGAACCAAAATGTAATCCGCACCTTGTTGTATTATCTTCAGATCACGAAAGCGCGTGGTAATCCCCAAGTTCCCAAGATTTTGAACCACGGGTGTATTCATGAGAGAGGAGCCAAAATCCAGGCGAAGTATTCCTTGCGTGGGCGTACTGAATTCAAGGGAGCCGACAAAACCATACCAGGCACCGTTTACCCGAATGATATCTATTCCTTCTGGTGATAGAAGGGCTCCACCAAGATTACCCAAATCAAATACTGTTGGAAAATTCATAGGACTGTCTCCAAACTCCAGACGAAATAGTTTGCTGTTGTTTTCACTGGTAACGAACCCAAACCATTGGCCATTGTCTTCCGCCAATTTGTAACCATATCCGCCGCTGAGACCTGTGATGGGCAAAACATTGGTCGAACTCTTCAATGTCAGCATATCGTCGAGACAAAAGTCCCATTCATACCGATCGGCATTAACCGAAGTATTGACTGGCTCAATAACCTGATTAAGGCACGCGGCAGCAGGCAGCGTGTAATTGGCCAAAGGAGTCTGGGCTCTGGCATCCCACCAGAGAAAAATAGAAATGGCAAAACCTATCCTTATTAACACAATCCTCTTTCGCTCAATGGTTTATATACTCAAAAGTCGGCTAAGGTAAGTTCAAAACCCCGGCTGATCAAAAAGCTCCTTATAGTAATCAGACAATAGTTCCATTCGTCGATGTTTGATAGCGATGGAATAAATCTTATTGGCATTTGCAGGTCTGTTTTTTTTCATCAAGTCTGTGAGTTGCTCAAAAGCCTGATCCGGGTGATGCCTCTCCAGGAGTACTCCCCCGCCCTCTTCACGGATAATGGCTGAGTCTTCTCCTATGCCATCTTCGAGTAAAATAGGAAGGCCATTGGCCCAATATTCTCCATTCTTGATCGGGCAACAATATACTCTGGAGGGTGAAGGCCGAATCGTTGAAAACGCAAAATCCGAAGCTGAGAGAAAATCAGGGACTTTCTCCCGTGGCACGTGAGCTATACGGAAGTGTTCATCTGATATATTTCTCCGCTTAAGTTTTTCAATAACGGCACCAGACAATGCAGACGTGAGAATAATTAACCGGAAATTCTTTCCGAAGTAGTTAAAGGCTTCCGCGAAAAGGTCAAAGGCTTCGTCGTCGTAATAAATATCTCCGAATTTTCCCACATAGATTCCCACACAATCATTCTCACCGATATCCAGTTCAGCGCGTTTGGCCGTCCGGCTTGCCATTTTGAATTTGAAGTCTTCTAAGGGAATGCAATTGGGTA
>JAYWDP010000114.1:0-2394 GCA_043779775.1 Cyclobacteriaceae bacterium | reverse complement strand
GCCCAACGCTCCCTGCTCCGATCCATCCCGCGACCGTACGCGCCAGCCTGGTTCCGGCGAGGATCAGGATAAGCGCCCCCATGAATGGCAGGGCTGGGATAAGCCATAGGAGTTCTTTCATTCCTGTTTATGTTGTCCTGTAATTCGCAATCCGTAATTCATTATTTTCATTCGTAATTCTTAATTCGTAATTCGCCTTCCCAATCACCCTTTCATTTTATTGGCCTCATCGCTATCTAACGTTTTCAACTGATGATAAATCTGGAGTATGAGTGCCAGCCCCACGGAAACTTCGGCAGCGGCCATCGTCAATATGAAAATGAACATCACCTGCCCATCGGGCTGTGCCCACTTCGAACCGGCTACGATGAAAGCCAAACCGGCCGCGTTGAGCATAATCTCAACGGAGAGGAGCATAAATACAATATTCCGCCTGATCAGCACGCCAATAAGCCCGAGCATGAATAAAATGCCTGCGAGTAATAAACCGTGTCCGATGATGATAGAATTCATAGCACCTGGTTGTCTTTTTTTCTTCGCATTGTGCCTTGCGTCTTCGCGTCTTTGCGGTAAAATTTGAGCCGCTGAGGCCAAAGGGATTGGTTTTGAAACAGGGATAGTTCGTTTAGATTTTTCATGATTTCACTTTGTTGTCAGCTACGAAATTTATTCCTCTATTTTTTCCAGAAAACGATGAACAACCTTTTTCTTTTGTCTTCCCAAATGGTAGGCGCCTACAATGCCTGCCATCAGCAACATGCCACTCAGTTCTACTCCTAATATATATTCTCCATACAATGACATCCCCACCGCTTTCGAATCCACCAACTGACTCCCTATACCATGGCTGTCTGCCGTGGTGATGATGTAGAGTAGTTCCAGCGACAGAATGACGGAAAGAATGGCGGGTCCTATCCAGATGTTGGGTGATAACCATTTTCTCTCCTGCTCAGCTGCTTCATCCTTAAGGTTGAGCATCATGATTACAAAGATCACCAGTACCACAATAGCACCTGCATAAATGATTACCTCTAGAACTGCGGCAAATGGAGCACCCAGTATAAAAAACACGACCGACAAGGCAAGAAAGGAAACCACCAGGTACAGCAGTGCATGAATGATGTTATAGCGTGTAATCACCATGATGGTGGCCAGCACGGCAACGGCACTAGCGATATAGAAGGTAAGCTCCATATTTACGTTCTGGTCATGCTACGGTAATAAACTCTTCACATCCACGGGAGGTTCTTCATTCTCTGCTTGTCCTTTGTCTTTCCCTCCGATTGATATTCCTGCAACATTATAATAATTATACCCTGGATATTTTCCTTCACCATTGATAAGCAAATCCTCCTTTTCATACACTAAATTTTGCCGATCGTACTCGCCCATCTCAAAGTCGGGTATCAATTGGATGGCATAGGTAGGACAAGCCTCTTCACAATACCCACAGAAAATGCATCGGGAAAAGTTGATTCTGAAAAATTCCGGATATCTCCTGCCATGTTCATCTTCGGTGGCCTGGAGCGAGATGCAATCTACGGGGCATGCAGCCGCACACAGGTAACACCCCACGCATCGCTCACCCCCATCCGGATCGCGGGTGAGCACGATCCTTCCCCGCCAGCGGGCCGGCAGCTTTACTTTTTCTTCCGGATACTGGATGGTCTCACGTTTATGGAACATGTGTAAGAACACTAACCACATACTTCTAATGATACTGAACATTTTCTTATTTTTTAGGTATTACACAACTTCAGTAAACTACTTCATTTGGGCTAAAGCCCATTACTATTACGCTCATTATTTAGGCGACATAACTCTCGATGTAAACTCTTGTTAATCAACAACTAACATTGTCATGTTGTCGCGCAAGCTACGTAGTACTCAGTAACATTACCCCAAAATAACCCCGGGCTTAAGCCCGGGGCTATTCAAGTCCACTCAACATGGACTTTAGTCCAACACTACAATTTGAAATTCACACTTCTTTTTACAAAATTGTCGTACACTCATTATTTAATCTTATTGCCTCCTTTAATTTTCTTTCAACAATACTATTCCTGCTGTAACCATTATGTTGATTAATGTCAAGGGTAACAATATCTTCCAACCAAACTCCATCAGCTGATCATACCGCGGCCTTGGCAAGGAAGCTCGTAACAATATGAATAGCGAGATGAAAGCAAATGTTTTAAGAATGAACCAAACCAGCGGTGGAAGAAAACCCGGACCGAGCCATCCCCCAAAGAACAAGCATACCACCAGGGCCGAGATGAGGGTGATGCCAAGGTATTCTCCCACAAAGAATACTCCGAATTTCATTCCTGAGTATTCCGAATGGAATCCGGCGATCAGTTCACTCTCCGCCTCCGGGATGTCAAATGGTAAACG
>JAYWDP010000113.1:0-2395 GCA_043779775.1 Cyclobacteriaceae bacterium | reverse complement strand
ATCATCAAGGTATGAAAACAGGAAACTGCTGATTGGCCCTTATGCTACCCTTGCTTCCATCGAGAACTTCTCATCTAAATTTGGCATAGGAGTCAGCTATGAATATTTCCTTGGCCGGAATTTTTCATTCGGCGGCGTCCTGGCGGGAGGCTCCGATTATGCAGAATTCAGCGGGGCAATTTTTGGACTCATGGGATTGGCCGAATTACAAAGCACTAGGGGTGTTGGTTTCTTTTTATTCATCCCATTGGTCTTCGAGAATCCCTGTATTCATTTTGAGCCCGCCCGCAATCATAATTTTGGCCTGTCATTTAACTTCATGAAGTTTCGGTACATTTTTGAAGAAAGCAAGTATTATGGCGAGCAATATTTATTCGCGTCAGGTTCCGTGACTTTACGCTATACGTTATTCGGTGAAAGTAATTGGCAATGCTCTTTCTTGGCCGAGGGAACTGTCTTATATAACAGCGGCAGCCCAAAGGGATTACAGTTTGGAGTGGCTATGAGGCATCTTAGCCGGAATCCTATGAGGCATAGATAAAGCGAGCACAGAAGGTCTTACAAATTTCACCTGTAGTAACAACTCGGATTTAGGCACAATACGCATCGGTCAGACTGTGAATTGTTTTCAGCCAGCACAGGAGGATGTGCAAACGTGTTTATGTGTTTACGTTGGAACGCGCTGCAGGTAAATTTAAGCATAAAGAAGAGACGAAGAATAACGCTCAATCGGGAATCCAGGCTTTAAGATATTTACTAACAAATGGCTCAATCGCTTTTTTGATCAAACTTCCGCTTACCGCTAAAATGCCCGCCAGCAGTATTGAATTATATTTTACAAGGGAAGTGAAATAATTACCAAGAAAATTAATGAGGGCTTCTTCGAGCACTGCAAAAAGAAATACCAAAATCAGACCCAGCGCTCCGTAGACGATTGTTTTTCTAATCACTACCTGCACATTGAAAACATCGGTGGCAAAGAGTGATATACCAATGGATAGAACCAGAATTAAGGCCCCCAATGCCCAACCGATAGGGAACGCACCATCGTCCATCACGCCCAAGATATTATGAACCAAGAGGGAGAAATACAATGGAATGATAAGTACACCAATGAATCCATATGCTAACCAAATTATTCTTTTTTTTGATTTTTTTCAGGGTACTTATAAATGAAAAATAGCGACGCAGGAACGTAAAAGGCAAATAAGATGAAAAGATAAAAAAGGCATTCAATCCCTGTTTCGAAGAAGATTTGCGCAAGCAAACTTGAAATGATGATTACTGTAGAAGTATAGATAAGCCTGTTGCCTAGAATAAACCATTCAATGAATTCTTTCCGTTTTATCCCCCAATTGTACTTCTACAGGTTTGTGATTGGCGCTGCAGTTTGAAATTCTGTCTGAAAATTTAGCTGGAAGCGAATTTCAATTACAACCGTTAATCCAGCCAGCAGTATGACCAGCAGCCACCTGGTATTTTCAAATCCGGACCAACCATCTATGGGATTCAACGACTAAATTCCATACGTAAAGGCCGTGAATGAAAGAAACAACACGAGATCCATCACATAGGCCTTGGGTTGGTGCTTCCAAATCAGTACTAGGCTGATGACACAAGCCAGTAAAGCCGCGAGGTTGGCGATGATGTGAAACGTGACCAATTCCCATGATACATCATAAGGCCAAATTCCAGAAAAAGAGGATGGCAGGATAAGAATTGGAATTGCGATCAGAAGTATTCCAAAAGCAAGTATTCTATTAAGTTGGATTTTTCTGCCCATAATAAAATGATTTTAGAACTGTCAGCCCAAATCTTTTGGAAAGGACTTGCTTGTAGTTACTTCAAGGTACAAAATCGCATGCTGGCGAATCACCTTGTCTTTTCAAACAAATCCCACATTTCTTTTGTGACATCCTCCTGGTGACTAAACCCTGCCGAGCCTATCAGCTATCAGGGTTTTCTTCACGTTCATTTGGTGGGACTTGGGTCAACCATGGCATTGTGTATCAAGCTTGTGTAAAATCACTTCCTTGCCTTCTCAAACATATCCCACATTTCTTTCGGCACATCCTCCAGGTGACTGAACTCACCACCACTCAGCAACCACTCCCCGCCATCGATGGTCACCACTTCTCCGTTGACATACGCCGAATAATCCGACAAAAGATAAGCCGCCAGGTTGGCCAGCTCCTGGTGTTCGCCTACCCGCTTCAATGGGATTCGTTTCGCCGGATCAAACTGTTTCGCCAGATCGCCAGGCAACAGCCTGCTCCAGGCGCCTTCCGTGGGAAATGGTCCGGGAGCGATGGCATTACTGCGAATATTATATTTTGCCCACTCAACTGCCAGCGATCTTGTGAGTGCCAGCACGCCAGCTTTACCGCAGGCGGAA
>JAYWDP010000112.1:0-2400 GCA_043779775.1 Cyclobacteriaceae bacterium | reverse complement strand
CCTTGACTGCCAGACTTCCAATGTTTATTTGGTCGATGCCAAGGTCCAGCAATGCTTCAACTTCCGCCAAAGATTTGACCCCGCCACCAAAATCCACTTTCAGGGCTGTCGCTGCCTGGATTTTCTCAATAACTTTCCAGTTTACCACTTTTCCCTTTTTGGCGCCATCAAGGTCTACCAGATGCAGGTATTCGATATCAGCGTCCTCAAATTCTTTGGCCACTTCGACCGGGTTCTCACGGTAGATCTTTGCTTTACCATAATCCCCCTGCGTTAAGCGCACGCACTTTCCGTCAATGATATCGATTGCCGGTATGATTCTCATATCAGTTTGGTTGTTCTAAAAAATTCCGCAGCACGTTGACACCCCCTTCTGCTGATTTTTCCGGGTGAAAGTGGAAGGCATACAAGTTGTTTTTCCTTATAGTGACGCTGAAGGTGACTCCATAATTAGTTTCTGCGGTCGTGAAGACCGACAAGGGAACAAAGTAACTGTGGATAAAATATCCGTAACTTCCTTCCAGTGCGCCACCGAGCCAGCCCGTCACTTTTTCAATGGCATTCCACCCCATGTGGGGTATTTTTAGGCTATCACTTTTAAAACGCTGCACCGTGTCGTCAAAAATCCCGAGGCAAGATGTGTTATTTTCTTCGGAATAACGGCACATAATCTGCATACTAAGACAAATGCCCAGCGTACGCTGTTTCAGGTTCTTGATTACTTCATCCAATTTCTTTTCCTGCAAATAGCGCATGGTACTGCTCGCTTCGCTTACATCAGGAAAATTCACCCTATCGGCAGATCGAATTTCCTCGTCAGAATCGGTGACAGCAAAATTAATTCCCAATTGCTCCAGCGCAAATGACACGGATCGTATGTTTCCTGCATTGTATTTGATAATGGCCACTTTCATAAACTATTCCTTTTCGATGCTTCGAGCTGTTATTTATCAAAGTGTTCCTTTAGTGGATGGCAAAAGATTGGTACCATCCTGCTTAGCTGCTATTTTAATTGCTTTGGCGAAGGCCTTAAAAATCGAATGAGGGGCAAGCATATGTGCCAACATGCGCGGTGAGTCCTATGGTGCGACACGCAATAAGGAATTGCATCAAGTTTTCCGAGTAGTTTGGCCATTAGATGATTCGATCTTGTCCTCAACCGAGATCATACTAGAATTTGTAAGTGAGAGCGGCCCCCAGTGAATTTCCGCTCGGCTGCAGAATTAGAGTATTGTATCGGTCAATTCCTTTCTTTAGGTGGCTTTTTGCAACAATCTCGAACGCCAGCTGTGCTGCCAGAGTGGTACCAAAAATGATCCAGAAGTCATTGGGACTGAGGTAGGTATAGCCGTTATTCTTTGGAAGAGTCAGCAGATAAACAATCGGGACGAATACAAGGACCCGGCCAAAAGAGCTCAACGTTCTGAATGTCTTGTAGCGACGGTTGATCTCGGCATCGTCAAGACTTTGCAACGGGATTTGAAGGGCATAGGCACCTCCATCAATTTTCTTGAAGTCGTAGTAGTACCATCTGCCTTCTTGGTGTATGGGCTTTAACTCCGTTACTCTGGTATGCTGAGATTGGGCATCGCAAAGAAAAAGCGTGAAAAGAGCTGTTAGGATTATTTTACCAATCATTGATTTTGGAGATTTACGGTCTATTGCCTGGAAAGGCTATTTGGATGACGATATGAAGGTAAAATATTTTTTCATCTTTCTTGTTCTCCTGGGGTGTTCAGACCGGAAGGAATTGAGGCTGCAAAAATTCTTATTGAAAGGCAATCTTTCACTGAAGGAGAGCAATCCTGAGCAGGCTGTTTACTATTTCAAAGAAGCCTTAAAAGTTGATCCCTGTTTTGCCGATGCGCTGAACAACCTGGGTACCATCAGTTTTCAACAAACGAAGTGGGATGAAGCCCTTGCCTATTACACCAAGGTCATCAACTGCCATCCGGATTTTCTACCCAGCTACTTTAACAGGGCCAACACGTACTATGAGCTAAAGGAATATTTTAACGCTCAAAAAGATTTGCAAAGAATTATTTCCCAAAAACCAGATACGGCGGTAGTCTATTTCATTCAAGGCCTCATTGCCACAAAAATGAGAGACTTCCCGCTAGCCCTGGGTGCCTTTGCCCATGCCATAGCCCTTGACTCGTCAAATGTTGAATACTGGGTTAACAGGGGCACTATCAATTACTATCTTCGGCAATACCCTGCCGCTGAAAATGATTTGGCCGTTGCTGTGCGTCTAAATCCAGGCGAGCCAAACATATATAACACACTGGCGATGATAGAAATTGGAAAGGGTAAACATGAGGCAGCGATGATACATGTGCAAAAGGCGCTTGAACTTTCGCCCAATCAACCCTTCTTTCTAAATAACCGGGGTTATATTTT
>JAYWDP010000111.1:0-7101 GCA_043779775.1 Cyclobacteriaceae bacterium | reverse complement strand
TTTAATGCGTTGCCTAAAGCCCACTCTTATTCTATTGACATTCCTCACAGGGACTTACGCCGGTTTTGCCCAGGTAAGGAAAAGCCCGCGGAGTTCGAGTTTTAGCGTTCCAAGGGTGAGTGGAAACAAGGCACGTATCATGTGTCCTATTTTTATAAATAGTCGGTATCCCTATCAAGGCCTTGGATTCAAACTGGGGGATCCCTTCGCCCTTACCTATAAATTCTACGCCAATAAAAATTTCGCTTTTGCGGCCGATGTAGGCAAGGCTGCCAGCGGCTTGTATAACCGGTACTATCGTGATGCTTTTCAAACTTATCTTCCGGATACATTGAAAAAAGGCCAAAGCATTCAGTACCTCGCGCACAAGGCAGTGGCTGATTTGTTTATTGAAACCAAGTTCCTTTATCAGTGGGATGCTGAAAAAATATCCAAAGGCTTGCAACTTTATGCAGGTCTTGGCTGGCAGTGGCGCAATACCCAGCTTGAATACGATTATAATGTGAGTGATAAGGCATTGAGTGCGAATGATGGTAAATTTGGAAAGTTCTCGGAGACTCGGTTTACTTACGGCCCGGTCATATTAGTAGGCTTTGAATACTCATATTTCACGCTCCCTGTTTCATCCTTTATTGAAATTGAATTGTTTACCGATACCCTCCTGGATCCGGGTTACCAAAGATTTCAGGGTGGCGTCGGATTGCGATATGTATTTTAAGGAAAGGGATTGTAGAATGCAATGGAAAACAATCATCCAAATATTCATCGCTGCCTTGCTTCTTTCTGGCTGCTCTATTGATAAATTATATCAAAAGAAACAAACCCGCTCTTCTCCATTTGAACAAATCGATTTTCAGGCACTGGTCAAAGGGTACCTTAAAAAAGACAAGAGCAATGCCATCGAAGGAATCTATTCCGTATCTGGATCGGTAACCAAGAAAGGCAAAGGATTTATGGGGAGTCCTGAAAAAGAAAAAATTACGGACCGAAAAGACAACTATGCCCTGGTTGCCATTCTTCGAGACCCCGGGGAGACGGGTAGAGATTTTATCGAGCTGTCCCTGGACAAAGAATTTCAGCCCACCTACTCGATAGTTGGTCAATTTACGACTACCCCCGGTGGCAATCTGCTGTTGTACAGACACCTGGATGCGAAGAATAAAAATTCTTCTTTCACTTTTACAGCCGATCAACACGGTGATATCCTGGAAGGAGTACGGGTAGACAATGGGGGAAATACGACGATCACCTACCGGCTCACCTATGTCAAAACTTACCCGAAGTAATCACATTTCTTCCACTTCGTCGGTCATCATTTGCTTTTCATACAACTCACGGTAGATGCCCCGGTGTTCAAGCAAAATTTCATGTGTTCCCTCTTCTGCTATGGCACCATCGTCTAATACAATGATTTTATTGGCCAGTTTGGCGGATGAAACCCGGTGGGAAATAATGATGGTAGTCCTCCCATGCATGATTGATTTCATGCTGTTCAATATGGTATTTTCTGTTTTTGTGTCTACGGCTGAGAGCACATCGTCTAAAAGTAAAATTTTAGGTTCACGCACTATGGCCCGGGCAATGGAAACACGTTGCTTTTGTCCACCGGATAAAGTGATGCCCCTTTCTCCTACCCGTGTGCCAAATCCTTGCGGAAATTCAATGATATTTTGATACACATCCGCATCTTTTGCGGCTTGAATAGCCTTATTTTCTTCCGGTGAGGTCAGGCCAAAAGCTATATTGTTAAAGATCGTATCACTGAAAAGAAAAACATCCTGAGGCACATACCCAATCTGACTTCGCAGATTGGTAAGATCGAAATCCTTTATCAATAGATCATCGATAAAGATCTCTCCTCCAGTGACATCATATAAACGGGAAATAAGATTTGAAATAGTGCTTTTGCCAGACCCCGTCCGGCCAATGATGGCCAATGATTCACCCGGCTTAATGTTGAAAGAAATATTCTTCAAAGCCTTGATTCCGGTATCAGGGTAAACAAACGAGACATCCCTGAATTCAATTTTTCCCCCAATTTCATGCATGAGTCTCTTTTCTGAATGCAGGTCTGTTTTTGTTTGAAGAAATTCATTAATCCTTTTCTGGGAGGCTTCCGCCCGTTGTACCTGGCTGCTGGTCCATCCAAGTGATGCCACCGGCCAGGTAAGTAAATTGACATAAATAATAAACTCAGCAATATTGCCAAACGTCAGGGAGCCATTGATGACCTCTACGCTGCCCTGATACACGGTGAGGATGGTGCTGAGACCAATTAATCCGAGCATGAGTGGAAAGAACAATGACTGTACGCGTGTCAGCTTCAATGACTGTCGCTTGTATTCATCATTTTCAAGGGCAAATTTTCCTACCGACTCCTTTTCACGAATAAATGATTTTATCACACGGATTCCTGAAAAGGCCTCCTGGACAAATGTGCTCAGTCTGGATTGGCTCTTCTGGATTTCCTCTGATCTCTTCTCGATGATATTATTCACATAATAAATACTGAAGGAAAGCAAGGGCAGGGGGATGAGTGCAAATAAGGTAAGCTTCACATTAATCGCCAGCATGACCGGAATAAGCATGAAAAACAAAGTGAATAGCTGAAGCCCATACATGATAGATGGCCCCAGGTACATTCTCACACGACCGACGTCTTCTGATATGCGGTTCATCAGGTCGCCCGTATTGTTGCGTCTGTAAAAGGCAAGCGGCAGAGTTTGATAATGCTCAAATATTTCGTTCTTCAAATCATATTCGATAAGCCGGCTCATGACGATGAGAGTCTGTCGCACAAAATATAAAAACAATCCACGTAAGAGTGCCATGATGAGAATCAACACAGCGATAATCAGGATATCATAGGAAAATACCTGGAAGAACTTTCCCTGAGCGTTCGTTCCTCCCAAGGATCTGTACATATGAATATTTTCGGTGACCAGGTCAATGGAATATCGGACCATCTGTCCCGGAACAATCTGAAATACGTTGGAAATGATGACAAATACGAGGCCCCAGAAGAGATGCCATTTGTATTTGAGAAGATATTTATTGAGATGCGAAAGCTCTTTCATTTATGCCTTACCTGATGTAAATAAAACGGGTCCCCTGAATTTTAGTTCAAATCAACCATTTATCCACCACAAAATGTAACTTGCGCCCTTTCTTTTTATCGTTCCTTGCCATGCTCAACCGACGTACCCTCAGAATCAAAATCATGCAAAGCCTCTTTGCCTATGAGCAATGCAAAGATGCAGACTATCTCTTGGCGCTGGACTATATCGACGTATTCTTTCAGCCCGATTTAAACTCCATGAAGGTACAGGATAAGGTATTGTTAAAAGGCCAGCGTCCCGTGGCGATCAAGCAATTTGAAAAACAATTTAAGGGTGAACCAATAAAAGAAAGTGCTGATCCCCGTATCAATCAGGCGGTTGAGGAAGCATTGGCCCTGCATACCAAGCAACTTAAAAATGACTTCGACTATTTTCGTAAAATGACTGTAATAGAATCAGAAAAGATCAGTACTTACTATTTTTCTGCTTTAAATCTAATTCCGGCTTTCGCTTCGTTAGCTTCCAACGATAAAAAGCTTTCCGCAAAAAATTTTTCTGCCAACCCCCTGGTGCTGTCACTCATTGAAAACCCAAACCTGAAGAAGGAAACAAGCAAGACTGGAAGCGCCTGGGATCACCGTATGGAAATCGTGCGGGGTTGGTTTAGGGACTGCATCAAACCAGACAAAGAGTTTCAAGGCTACCTCAAGCAATCCTCTCCTAATCTGGATGACCACAAAGCTTTTGCCAAACACCTGGTGCGCAAACTCATCTTAGGCAACACAATTATCAATTCATATTTTGAAGAAGAGGACCAGCGATGGGCCGAAGACCATGAGATTGTGCGCAGCATGGTTGATAAGACCCTTAAATCCTATAACGAAGAAACAAAGGCAATTGAAATTCAGAAACTTTCTCTTGATTGGGAAGAAGATAAGGAGTTTATCGACAAGCTTTTTATTGGTTCCATTCGCCTGAATAAAAGTTACCATGATCTGATCGCAGAAAATACCAAGAATTGGGAAGTTGACCGCCTGCCTCTTACAGACCAGGTGATCCTGCATATGGCCATTGTGGAGATGATCGATTTTCCAAACATTCCCGTCAAGGTGACAATCAACGAATACATTGAACTGGCGAAACAATACAGTACACCTAAAAGCCGACAGTTTATCAATGGTATTCTTGACGTAATAGCGAAAGAACTTAGGAGAGCCGGCAAAATCAAGAAGAGCGGCAGAGGGCTGATGGACAACAAATAGCAATAGTCTTACACCTTAAAGGTGTAAGACTATTGCTATGGACTATTGTCTGAATGAATTATCTTTGCCGTCTAAGTAAAATGTCATGAGTAAAAAGAGTAATGCACTAATGGCTTTTCTGGTGGGCGCTGCGGCCGGAGCTATTCTGGGGGTATTGTATGCCCCTGACAAAGGCTCCAATACAAGGGAAAAGCTTTCTTTCCGTCTAGACAAATACAAAAAGATCCTGGAGGATTTTCTGGATGATCTGGTCTCTGGCAAAGACACACCCCTCACCTCGGAAGCAAAATCCCAGGGACAAAAAGTTGTTTCCGAAGCCAAGGGTAAGGCAGAGCGGTTACTGGAGGATGTAGACGACCTGTTGGCCCAAATACGGGGTACACCAAAAAAGAGTTAATGATATGTTAATGGGTTTACCTCTTCCTGAAATTCTGGATAGTTTTACATACTGAAAAAATAAATTAAAAGTCTATGAAACGGAGCATATCTGTATGGATCGCCATCGCAACATCCGTCGTGCTGATGAGCGCCTGCCGCGATAAAGCTGCAGAAAAACGCATTGCTGAACTGGAAAGCCAGATGGCGGAATTAAAGAATAATAAAGGTGCTAATAATAGCACTGCAACAGCAATACCGGCAACAACGGTAACACCTGCAACCGAAGAGAAGCCTGAAGGTCCTCTGCCAGTAGTTGAGTTTGACAAGGTGGACCACGATTTTGGTACCGTCGGTGAAGGCCAGAAAGTATCGTACACGTACAAATTGAAAAATACTGGACAGGCTCCCCTGATTATTCAAAGCGCTCAGCCTTCCTGCGGATGTACAGTACCAAAATGGTCACAAGAACCCATCCCCGTTGGCGGAAGTGGTTTTGTGACTGCAGAATTTGATACCAACGGCAAGCAGGGGGTTAACAACAAGACCATTACAGTAACGGCCAATACCTGGCCCAAAACCACGACCCTTCGTTTTAAAGCCATGGTAACGCCCAAAACAGAACTGAACGGGCCAACAAAGTAAATTCATTTTTTACAAAATATTTAAAGTCCCGACTACACCGGGACTTTCTTGTTTTTATCCTATAGAGGCTAAAAACTACTAACTTTGACCCGCAAAAAATTAATCTATGATTCAATCTATTATTTTACAAACACAAGGTACTGGCTGGAGTTCCATGATTTTCATGGTGGCGATTATCGGTATATTCTATTTCTTCATGATCAGGCCCCAACAAAAGAAGGCCAAAGACCAGAAAAAATTTGTGGAGGAAGTGAAAAAGGGAGATCTCGTAGTAACCATCGGCGGTGCTCACGGTCGTATAGCTGAAATTGAAGATGATACTTTCATTCTTGAATTTGAACGGGGGGCACGTGTCAAATTTTCAAAGTCATCCGTCTCCATGGAATCAACCAAAGCAGCCAACACGACCAAGAAAATCACTGCGTAACTTTGAACCTTAGACCTTGAACCTCTTCCGTGCCATCAGCAACCTTTTGCGGTTTGACCGCACCAACTGGAAAGCGTTGGCACTTTGTATTTTTGCAGCCGCCATATTCTGGATTTTCAATGCGCTGAATAAAAACTACTCAACCAATGTTAGGTTCCCGTTGGAGTTTGAGTTTGACAACGCTAAATACATTCCCGTAGACCCCTTGCCTGCTATGCTGATTTTGAATGTCAGCGGCAATGGCTGGGAATTATTTCGCCAAAGTCTGGGACTAAAAGTTCCTAACATCGCCCTTTCACTGGAGAGACCGGTTGAGACCCGTAAAATTGTCGCCAGCACATTGTCCCCGGTCGTCGCCAGTCAGATCGGCTCTCTAACGGTCAATTATATTGTATCCGATACGCTGCGATTAAAAATTGAACCCAGGGTTCTTAGGAAAATTAAATTGGTGGCTGACCTTAAAGATGTCACATTCAAAAATAATTTTGACCGGATTAGCCCCGTGGTAATCCTGCCGGATTCAATTTTGATTGAAGGTCCAAAAAGTCTGGTGGAAAAGTTTAGCGACACGCTGGAAGTAAAAATAACAGCCTCACGTATCAGTAACAGCTATCGCGAAAGTGTGGAAATAAAGATCCCCAATGGTGACCTCATCAAACGCAACCCCCTGGTAGTGGAAGTCATATTTGATGTAGGCCCAATGGTAGAGATGGTGCGTTCGATAAAATTAAATGTCCCCAGGATGCCCTGGGCTACCGAAGTGGACCACGATAGCGTGCAATGTGTATTTCTGATTCCGCAAAAAGAACACGAACGGTTTCTATCTGATATCACAGTTGCCTCTGCGGCCCTTTATTTAGTGGAGTTAAAAAAAGGGGAAACAAAATCGCTTCTACCTCTTATTCAGGGAGTGCCTGCCTACGCCAAACTGCTGCATGCCGACTCTGTAAAAATGAAAAAATACTGATTTCCATGGATCGTCCACTCCAGGTAGGCATTACAGGGGGTATTGGCTCAGGAAAAAGCCTGGTGAGTCGCATTTTCAATTGCCTGGGGGTACCTGTTTATGACGCTGACCGTCAAGCGAAAAAATTAATGAACTCTGACGGAATACTCATTGAACAAATAAAAAAAGAATTCGGGAAATCGTCCTATCGTGACGATGGGAGTTTGGACACCGCCTATCTCAGCAAAGCAACCTTCGGGCATCCGGAGAAATTGGAAAAATTGAATTTGCTCGTTCATCCCCCGGTGTCAAACGACTATCATCAATGGGTTAGTGTTCAAAATAACCAAAAGTATGTACTGCGGGAGGCGGCCTTGTTATATGAAG
>JAYWDP010000110.1:0-7106 GCA_043779775.1 Cyclobacteriaceae bacterium | reverse complement strand
ATTTTTGTCAAATGCGAATAATCTTTGTTCCCTCGTAAACAAAAGTTACCAGCATCCAAACAACAAACATCATGGGAATAAGCACCGCCCAGAAGAGTACTTTTACTTCGTGGCGCAGGTGCATAAACTCACCTACAATATAGCCAGCTTTCACAATGGTCAGGATTACGAAAAGGAATGTCTTGGCTGGGCCGTGAGGCAATGTGAAAGCTATGACAAACTCCAAGAGTGTCACTGCTAAAAGAATGCCCGCTACCCTCCAGAGTTTTTTAATTTTCTCTGTATCCGGAGGGAGAACAATTACTTCAGGTTCGTGATGTGACATGGTGTTATTAATTTATCAATTAGACAAGATAGAAGAATGTAAACACAAATACCCATACAAGGTCAACGAAGTGCCAGTACAAACCCACCTTTTCAACCATCTCATAATGACCTCTGCGATCATACACTCCCGTGACGGCGTTGTAAAAAATTAAAAAGTTGAAAAGCACGCCGGTGAATACGTGAAATCCGTGGAAACCCGTGATGAAGAAAAAGAAATCCGCAAAGGCAGGCGGCCCATATTGATTTTCCACAAGGTTTGCACCCTGTATCAATCTGCTATGATTAAACACGCCATTGATAACATCGTTGGCAGGGGTCCCAGCACCAGATCCAATAATAAAATGCGTCCACTCCCATGCCTGACAGCTTAAGAAGGTTAATCCGCCGACGATGGTCCAAAGCATCCATTTCTCTACGGCATGACGGTCCATCCGATGTCCGGCTTCGACTGCCAACACCATCGTTACAGAACTCATAATGAGTACGAAGGTCATGAATCCCACAAAAACCAGCGGTAATTCTACACCATGTACAAAGGGAATTGCATCATACACTTTTTCAGGAATGGGCCAATGAACGGTGGAGAAAACGAAGTCATTCACAGAGCCCGTCCATGCGGGATTGGAAGATCTTACCAATCCATAGGTAATCAGCAACCCTGAGAATGTAAAAGCATCTGACATGAGGAAGAACCACATCATGAGCTTGCCATAACTCACTCCCATCGGAGAGGTACCGCCGTCCCAAACACTTTTTCCGTGGGAAACTTCGGCTGATGCATGTGCCATAGAATAGAGTTTACAGGTTACTAATCGGTTGCTAATCTACTACTGAATCGATGAAATACCAATGGAGTTTTTATCGATTTATCATTAAAAATATGAATAAATAGATCCAAAGTCCTCCCAGGAAATGCCAATACGTAGTGCACATTTCCATCTGGGCCATATTTTTGGAATGGATCCTCTTCTTGACGGCCGAATTCAATACAATCAACAGGAAGATGACCGCGCTCACAATATGAATTCCGTGAAGTCCAGTAAGTACATAGAGAAATGAACCGGAAGGGTTTCCAATAAAATAAATACTGTTGCTGACCAGAGCGCCCCAGGCTTTAAACTGCCCTACCAAAAAGGCAATGCCTAAAACCGATGTTATGATCACCAGTTTCTTCACAAGGCCCGCATCATTCTTCCTGGCAGCAAAATAAGCCCACTGCATGGTTACGCTGCTGAGGACAATGATGGCCGTGGTATAATAAAATAAAGCCGGCAATTCAAAGTACAGCCAGTTTCCTTCTGCCTCCCGAACGATATAGGCGGACGTGAGAGACGCAAACAGCATCATCACGCTGGCCATAAAAAGCCACATCGCAAACTTTTTAGGGTGCATGGAAATGGGCTTCTTAGGCTCTTCCACAATTTTCATCTCACCCATCACTGACTTCTCCATATCTTGGTTTTCTTGTTTCAATCTTCCTGTTTCTCTACTGAATTTTATCCAACAAATAAGCAATCTGAACGATCGGTAAATACAAAAATGAACCGAACATGATCCTGAGCGCCGACTGACGGCTTCCTGTTTTCATCAACGAAAATGTCTGGGCAAAGAAAGCCACACCACAAACAGTAGCTATGATGGCAGAGTTCAGTCCTGTCATTCCAAACTTGGCAGGCAAAAGTCCCAGCGGAAGAAGGAACATCGTATAGATCATTATCTGTATGGCGGTGTTCAGGTCTTTTCCTCCACCGGAAGGCAACAGCTTAAATCCTGCTTTTTTGTAATCATCGTCAGCTACCCAGGCAATGGCCCAGAAGTGAGGGAACTGCCAGATAAACTGGATGCCGAAAATAATCATGGCTTCATGGCTTATGCTCCCGGTGGCAGCAATCCAACCCAACAAAGGAGGCAAGGCACCGGGAAAAGCACCTACAAAAACAGCGATAGGCCCTACGCGCTTCAACGGTGTGTACACGAAACAGTATAATAGCATCGACACAATTGACAATCCCACCGTGAGCGGGTTTGTGAATCGCAACAAAAGATAGAGACTGGTCAATGCACAAAGTCCCGCAAAAATGATTGCCTCAGAAACTGATATCCTGTGTGTTGGAAGTGGACGCATTTTTGTGCGCTCCATCAACGCGTCAAAGTCTTTTTCAATCACCTGGTTAATGGCTACGGAGGCACCTGAAAGAAGGAAGCCTGACAAAGTCAGTATGGTTAGGACAAACCAATCCACCGAACCACGGGTTGCCAATCCATACCCGAAAGCACAGGAAAAAGCAACAAGCATTGAGAGTCGCGGTTTCAGCAATTCAATGTATGCCCTTGACTTCAGGATGATGGTGAATGAATGGTTTGAATTGGTAATCATCTTATTCTTTAAACAGTGCTGCGGGCTTTGTGTTCGTCTGCAAATAAACCTGATAAAACCATCCAAACGTCACGACCGCCAGTAAAAGGTGTATTGGCTGTAGAAACGACGGGACAGCCCATACCGCCATCGCAGAACCCGTCAACAAGGAAGACAAAATTAACAGGAAAGGCACAAGGGTTAAAGGCTTTTCAGAGGTTGTTTTTCGAAGTTTAAGCCAAAGTCCGGCCAGAATTGACAATACAACCCAGGAGAACGATCGGTGAATGATAAAATCGATGCCTGCTTGATCAATCCACTCCTCACGGCGCAGCATGGGCGAAAGCCGGTCGAGTGCTTCCCTGACCTGAGTACCCAGAAATATTTGGATTAATAGCACGGCCATCCCCCCTATCAGCCACCCTTTAATTCCTCTGGCTTCCCAGTTCCTCCGTTGATCGGAACGCACCATAAGCCACACGAGGATCGCCACTATCAACAACGCCAAAAACATATGCAGGGTAATCGTCCATGACGTGAGGTTGGTAGAAACCACGATGGAACCAAACCATCCCTGGATAATCACCAGGAACAATGTCGCCAGGGAGCCTTTGAAAAGGCCCGGGTTTACATTTCTTATTTTCCAGGATGCTATAAAAAGTACAATAATGAAAAGGCCGGTGACTACGCCCATCAGTCTATTGATATATTCCACCCAGGTCTTTACAGGATTGAAATCTGCTTCTATCAGGATGGAGTCATCCGTCAGAATTTTTTCCGCAGTAGAATTCATTCCCACAAGGGAGAGATATTTTGCAAATTTTTTATTTTTCTTATCCCGGTAGGAAGCATATTGTTCTTTATAGTTTCCCGGGAGTTGATTTACGGATGTAGGCGGCACCCATTTTCCAAAGCAGGTAGGCCAATCAGGGCATCCCATGCCGGAACCAGTGCTTCTCACTATTCCTCCTACCATTATTAAAATATAAACAGCGACCAGGGTAGATAAGCTAAGCTTATAAAACCGCCGGGTCGCTGGTGAGTTCAATTAAATGCCTGCCGCTCAGTGTTTCTTGTCTTCCACTACGATAGCGCCTGTATTTCCCATTTCAAGCTTTATGAGTTCATTCTCATGATGCAAATTGGACTCCGGAGTTTCTGAGTAGGGAATAGTCTGAGGAATGTAGTCTTCCTTAGCACCGGGCTTGCTATAATCATAAGGCCAGCGGTAAACCGTAGGAATTGCACCAGGCCAGTTTCCGTGTTTTGGATGCCGTGGTGTTGTCCACTCGATGGTATTAGAATCCCATGGATTGGCCGATGCGAGCTTTCCTCGAAAAATACTGTAGAAGAAGTTGAACAGGAAGATGAATTGCGCCGATAGTGTGATAATGGCAGCAACGCTCACCAGCATATTCAGGTCGGCAAAGGAATTGAATGTCTCAAAGTTCGTCCATGAGTAATATCTGCGGGGGAAACCTGCAATGCCTATGTAGTGCATGGGGAAGAACACCATGTACACACCGGCGAAGGTGAGCCAAAAATGTACATAGCCGAGTTTTTCGTTCATCATACGTCCGAACATTTTCGGGAACCAGTGATAGATACCGGCGATCATTCCAAAGAACGAAGCGCTGCCCATCACCAGGTGAAAATGTGCCACTACAAAATACGTGTCATGCAATTGAATATCTACTGCTGAGTTGCCGAGGAATAATCCTGTAATACCACCCGTGAGGAAGAAAGACACCAGGCCTATTGAGAACAACATGGCCGACGTAAACCTTATATTTCCCTGCCACAAGGTGGTCACGTAATTGAAAATCTTTACCGCCGAAGGGACCGCGATGATCAGGGTAAGCAACGTAAATATGGATCCCAGGAACGGGTTCATTCCCGTTACAAACATATGGTGCGCCCATACAACGAAAGACAGGATGGTAATAAAGAGCATCGATCCTACCATCGCTTTGTAACCAAAAATCGGCTTGCGCGAATTAGTAGAGATAATCTCAGAAGTAATTCCCAACGCTGGTAAAAGTACAATATATACTTCCGGGTGGCCGAGGAACCAGAATAAGTGTTGAAATAAAATCGGGCTTCCCCCTACATGCGGAAGTGCCTCACCCGCGATATAGATGTCGGATAAATAGAAGCTTGTACCAAAGCTTCTATCAAAAATCAACAGCAGTGCGGCACCGAAGAGAACAGGAAATGAAAGCAATCCGATGACGGCCGTGAAGAAGAATGCCCATATGGTCAAAGGCAGCCGAGTGAAGGACATTCCCTGGGTGCGCATATTGATAATGGTGGTGATGTAATTAATACCTCCCAGCAGCGTGCTAATAATAAACAGGGCCATGGCCACCAGCCACAAGGTCATTCCCAATCCTGATCCATCCATCGCCTGAGGTAAAGCACTCAGAGGCGGATAAGCCGTCCATCCACCACTGGCAGGGCCGGTAGAGATGAAGAAGGAAGTAAACATGAATGTGCTGGAGAGGAAGAAGAACCAATAGGAAAGCATATTCATAAAGCCTGACGCCATGTCGCGCGCTCCAACTTGTAAGGGGATGAGGAAGTTACTGAAGGTACCGCTCAACCCGGCCGTCAGTACAAAGAACACCATGATAGTGCCGTGCATGGTGACCAACGCGAGATAGAATTCAGGATCAATTTTACCATCGGCAGTTATCCAACCGCCAAGCAAAGGACGTAACCATTCAAGGTTGGCATCGGGGAAACCAAGTTGCAGGCGAAATATGACTGAGAGCACCCCGCCGATGAGGGCCCATGCCATACCAGTGATCAGGAATTGCTTGGCAATTACCTTATGGTCCTGGCAGAAAATGTAGCTGGTCCAGAAGTTGCCATGATGTTCGTGCTCCTCATGATCATCGTGTCCATGAACTTCGGTGTGTGCTTGTATATCAACTGTTGCCATTGTATGTTATCTTCTATTTTACGATTGAAACGGTTTGTAAAACTTCTTGCTGTTGCGAACCATTATCAGGCGCCATGCCTGCCTTGATCATCGCAAATTCGCGAAGTTCAGCGGGTACAAGTTTGAGGTATTCAGGATTCTGCTTCAGCCAGGACTCTTGCGAGGCTTTCCATTTCATAAATGTTTCATCATCCTCTACCACTACCGGGAAGCGCATGGAGAAATGCCCTTTGCCACAAATTTCGGTGCAGGCCATCTCATAGTTAAACTTAGGATTGCCCGTCTCCTCCCGCATTTGTTCTGTGGTCTTTTTGGCGGTGAATTTGAATACGGTCTGCATGCCCGGAACCGCATCCATTTTCACACGGAAATGCGGCAGGAACACGCTGTGCAATACATCCTTCGCTCTGATCTTTAATAAAACTTCTTTATCAACAGGCAAATGAAGTTCAAGTGATTTGAAATCGTCAAATGAGTTTTTGTCTGTCAGGTCAAGGCCGAATTCATTGGTGTTATCAATCAAACGGAAATCGATCTTTCCCAACTCTTCATCCTTCGATCCCGGGTACCGCGCGGTCCAGGCAAATTGCTGGCCGACGAGCTCAATGACTACCGCCTCTTTCGACGCCGGGCCTGTAATATCATTCCATACACGAAGTCCTCTAAAAATCAACAGCGCCATGACCACGGCCGGTACGAGGGTCCAGAGGATTTCAAGTTTGTGATTGTCTGAAAAGAAGGTCGCTCTCCGCGTAGGATCGTACTGATACTTGTAGGTAAACCAGAACATGGCAATGGTAATGATTGTGAAGGCGATCACGCAGATTGCCATGGTGATCCAGAACAGGTCATCCGTTATTTTACCATGCTCAGAGGCTACAGGAAGTTCATATTTCTTAAGGTTTGTGAAGGAATACCAAAAAAAACCTACCAAGCTTACCACCATGAAAGCCATCATGAGAAATGCGTTAATCTTATTACTGGAACCCACCGCACTTTTCTCCTCCTTAACCAGCCCCACTAAATTACCAATCCTGAAGATCATAAATAGGATCACCAAAATCAGTACAACTCCTATCCCGATAATTATACTCATGTCTCTTTCGTTTATTCGGTTTCTACTTTTTAAATATGATGACCAAGGCTTTCTTGCAACATCGGATCGTGTTTAGGGATCAGTGGGAATTTTGCCAGGCTGCTGAGCGTCACGAGTAAGAACGCTGCGAGAAACATCATCCCCATTCCTATTTCGAGCAATCCCACGCTGCCCTCACCATGCATTACACCCGGTGTGACCATCAAATAATAATCAAACCAATGTCCAACGATTACAATAGGGCAAACTACCTGCAACATTGCGATTTGTCGTTTGGCATCTCTGGTCATTAATAACAGGAATGGCAGGACAAAGTTTAGAATCAAGTTAGCAAAAAATATCCAACTGTAAGGCGCCACATTTCTGCGTTGAACGAAGTAGAT
>JAYWDP010000109.1:0-7107 GCA_043779775.1 Cyclobacteriaceae bacterium | reverse complement strand
CCGGTCAGGTTTTTTTGAATTTATGAGTTCGCTGGGGCTTAAGAAAAATGATGGTTCTCCGAAGGAGGCTTTTGCGGTTGTCCAGGATTGGATAAAACCCTGAGCACCAATTAGATTTCTTAGTGGCTTCTTGTCTTTGGCGAGAAAGAAACTGCCTTTAGCAGGCCTGATTAAATCTTCGATACTTTATCCCGCAAAATAAAATCCGCCATCACCAGCGCGGCCATCGCTTCGACAATTGGAACAGCTCTCGGCACAACGCAGGGATCATGTCTCCCCTTACCAGAAACAATAACTTCATTTCCATCCTTGTCAACACTTGCCTGATCCTGCATGATGGTGGCCACAGGTTTAAACGCTACATTAAAATAAATATCCTCCCCGTTGGAAATACCTCCTTGTATGCCGCCGGAGTAATTCGTTTTGGTTCTGATTCTGCCGCCCTCATTGATAAATTCATCGTTGTGTTGCGACCCTCGGAATTGGATGCCAGCAAAGCCGCTGCCATATTCAAATCCTTTGACGGCATTGATGCTGAGCATGGCTTTACCCAATTCAGCATGAAGTTTATCGAAAACTGGTTCACCTAGTCCGGTCGGTGAATTTTTAATCACACAGGTAACGATACCACCGATGGTATCACGGTCGAGGCGTACCTTATCGATCTGGGCAATCATCTTCTCTGCGGTTGTCGGATCAGGGCAGCGCACGATGGTGTTTTCTGTTTTGGTGAGATCGAGCTGGGTATAGTGCGGGGATTTGATATCACCTACCTGAGAAACGTATGCTGAAATTGTTACGTCATTTTGGCGGAGCAACATTTTTGCCACGGCTCCAGCGGCCACCCTTGCGGCCGTTTCCCGTGCCGAGCTTCTACCTCCCCCGCGATGATCACGAATGCCATATTTCTCCTGATAGGTGAAGTCGGCATGCGACGGACGAAAAGTATTTTCCAGATGGCTGTAGTCCTTGCTGCGTTGATCCTGATTATCAATCACAATGGCAATGGGGGCACCCGTTGACTTTCCTTCGAAAACGCCTGAAAGTATTTTACAAACATCATCTTCTTTTCGTTGGGTGGTAATTTTGGATTGGCCGGGCTTTCTGCGGGTGAGTTCTGATTGGATAAACTCCTCGTCTATTTCCAGTCCTGCCGGGCAACCATCGATGATTACGCCAATCGCAGGGCCATGTGATTCACCGAATGTGCTGATTTTGAATATGGTTCCGTAGGAATTGCCCATTATGCCTGTTTAAGGTTTCAGTTTCAAGGTTTAAAGTTAGGATTAACCTTGAAACATTAAACCTTGAACTTTGAACGTAATAGATACAGCGATGCCCCAAGCATGACAACTATGAATAAATTCAAAGCAGGTTTCATCCAATCTGATTGGGAGGAAGAACGCAAGGTATTGTCGGTCATGTCGATCCGCTCATAGAAAGACCCAACATCAGTACTTTGGATTGCTTGATTCCGCTGGCTTTCCCCTTCCACATTGATAACAAGTTGTGAGCGGAGGGTGTCGTACTCCTTTTTGGCAGGGTTGAAAAATATCCATTGAAAATAGTCTCCCAGTGCAAACTGCCCGGGCTCTTTGGGAACGATGAAATAGCGAAATGACTTGGTTCCGGCTACCCGCCCGCCATCACGGGTTATATTTTGCTGGATATTGGGCTCATAAAAATCAAAATTATTGTCTTTAGTAACAACGGGTCTTTCAATGGAAGAAATATTTCCTTCGCCATAGATGTTGAACTCATACCCCACGCTCTGACCAGTTTTCATTTGAAGGGTGGTCAACTTTTCGTCCAATTGATAGTTGCCAACAGCAACAGAATTTTGTAAAGGGTGAGGAGGCAGTTCCCTGACACGGACTGATTTTGCTTTCGAATAGAATGTCTTAAAATCTTCCTGTCGGTTCTGCCCAAAGAAAGAAGGGTTCTTGGCCACCTTAAACTTGATCATATCCAAACCCACACTGGAAAAATTCACGGGTTCAGAATTGAGCGGATAAAATGCTGCCTGATAAATTTTATACTGTGTATATCCTTTGCCGTTGATCTGGATTGGCTCACCTTCGATGTTTTCTATATTGAAATTTTCCTCCCAGCAGTTAGATGGTTTAAGCTTTTTCAGAATTTCAGAGAGCTGTCGGCCCAAATCATGAAACTGCATCGGCGCTCGGTTATTATCGGCCACCAGAAACGAAAGTGTAGCGGTAAAACCCTCCCCAATATAAACCTCATCCTTACTGGTGGTGAGTGCCAGGAGCGCATCTTCTTTCACGTCGACAAACTCTCCTTCCCCTCTTCCATAAGGATCACTGAATGGATCACGGGCTTCAAACATACTTCTGAAGGGGTCTCGCGCCTGTGCCTGGATGGGCGGGCCTACTCTAACTTTCTTTCCTGGGGATGCTGTAACCTGGTCGTTAATTTTCATCGAAAAAGAGGGTACCATGAAAGTACCTTGGCGTGTAGGGGCATAGGTCATAATAATCGATTGTGTTGAGGTGACCTGGCCGTTCACAATGCTGGTTTGGGATTGCGAACTGGTTCCGCGTTTCTTAAAACCATCAATTTCAGGAAAATTGTCGTAGGTCTTTAGCTGACCATTGAAAACGGTCACGGCAATGGTCCAGGCTTGATTGTCGCCAACTTCATCCGGACCCAGTTGGATTTGTATTTGCTGGGCCTCAACCTGAAAGGTTATCCAAAGCAGGGTAAAGAAAAAGATAGATTTTAGGGCCAATTTCATCATTGCAATAGTTGCGCAACCAGTTGCGGAGACAAATTTAATTTTTCTTTTAACTCTATGATTGATTTGGTACTTTCAACGTTATAATTCGCGTACCGGGATACGCCCCGTATCTTAATTATTGACCATGCTTAATTATGTCAAAACCGTGCTCACCCGTGTGAGTTTTGACGCCCGGCTCTTTGAGAAAGAGTTGCGGAAGGCGATCAAAATGTTGATTGCAGAAGAAGTGCAGGAGCTTCGGGGCTGGTGCTATGCCAACTTTGGAGATTACAATGCGATTTTAAATCGCTGTTTCGTAGCGTCTTGAAAAACAAAAACTTAAATGGAAAAATGAAAGCCCTGACCGGGCTTTTTTTATGATTCCGGTTTTCCATTGACAAATGAAATATTTCTTTTTAAACCGGCATATCGGGTTCTCTCAAGGGCTGAGTTTTTAGAAAGAAGCGAAAAAACTTCTTCCGTAATTTCTTCCCAGTCCCTCACCGACATTTTCTCCAATTCGGCAGAGGGTTCAAACCGTGGTTCATGGTGGGGTTTGGCGAAGCGATTCCAGGGGCAGACGTCCTGACAGATATCACAACCGAATATCCAGTTCTCAAACTTTCCCTTTACTTCCTGTGGGATTTCTTCTTTCAATTCAATTGTGAAGTAGGATATGCACTTACTTCCGTCTACGACATACGGTTCGGGAATTGCATCGGTTGGACAGGCATCCATACAGGCCGTGCATGTACCGCAGTAATCTTTCACGGGGCCATCAGCTTCGAGGTCAAGATCAAGAATTAATTCCGCCAGAAAGAAGAAACTCCCCATCGAACGATTCAATAGTAAACTGTTTTTGCCGACCCAGCCCAGCCCGCTCCTGGCTGCCCAGGTGCGTTCCAACACAGGCGCAGAGTCAACAAATGCCCGGCCATTAATTTCTCCAATCGATTCGCGCAGCCGATCAAGAAACTCTTTGAGTTTATCTTTTATGACCCTGTGATAGTCTTCACCATAGGCATACTTTGCGACTTTTAGATTGCCTTCATGGGCTAGATCATATGTCGGATAGTAATTGTACAGCAGACTCACTACCGAAGTGGCACCCGGAACCAACAGACGAGGGTCTAAGCGTTTGTCGAAATGATTTTCTAGATAACCCATTTGGCCCTGGTATCCACGCTTCAGCCACGCTTCCAGACGAGGGGCTTCTTGCTCTAAAAATTCTGCTTTTGCGATCCCGCAGAAGCTAAATCCCAGATCCTGGGCGAGCGACTTAACACGTTGAGCATTTTGGATACGGGTATCTTTCATTCGATCTCCATTGATTCAAACAAGGGGGTCCCTGGTTTGCGAATAGGAGTAAGTGTTAATCAAATAATCCGGGTCTTCGGGAAACGGGCGGTGAAATTTTCAAGTGCCGGTATGCCAATTCTGTAGCTTCCCTTCCCCGTGCGGTTCGCTTGACATAACCTTCCTGAATTAAAAAGGGTTCATAAACTTCTTCGATGGTCTCTGCTTCTTCGCTCACGGCGGTAGCAATGGTGCTGAGACCCACAGGACCCCCTTTGAATTTTTCTATGATCGTGCTCAGAATCCGGTTATCCATATCATCCAATCCATTCTCATCCACATCTAATGCCTTTAAGGCCAGTTGTGCAATGGGCATGGTGATGTTGCCGTCCCCTTTGATTTGAGCGAAATCACGGGTGCGCCGGAGCAAGTTATTAGCAATGCGGGGGGTGCCACGACTTCTCCTCGCTATTTCAAAAGCAGCATCATCATGAAGCGACGTTGCTAAAATGGAAGCGGAACGTTTTACAATTTTTGTGAGCAAGGTGGAGTCGTAGTATTCTAATCTCGCATTGATGCCAAACCGCGCGCGAAGGGGTGATGTGAGAAGGCCAGCCCGGGTCGTTGCGCCAATTAATGTAAAGGGATTTAAACTGATTTGAACGGACCGGGCATTCGGCCCACTATCGAGCATAATATCAATGCGAAAATCTTCCATGGCGGAATACAGATACTCTTCCACCACCGGGTTGAGCCGGTGAATTTCATCAATAAACAAAACATCATTTGTTTCGAGATTGGTAAGTAGTCCAGCAAGATCGCCTGGCTTGTCTAACACCGGACCGGAGGTGACTTTAATATGACTTCCCAGCTCATTGGCGATAATAAATGACAGTGTGGTTTTACCAAGACCGGGAGGGCCATGCAACAGTACATGGTCAAGCGACTCCCCGCGTTGTTTGGCTGCCTGGACAAATACCTTTACGTTGTCAACGACTTTTTGCTGCCCCGTGAAATCACTAAATGAAAGCGGTCGCAGGGCCCGTTCAACCTCTTTCTCTTCGGTATTCAGGCTTTCATCGTCCGGTTTTAAATAGTCTTCTCTCATAATGATATTCCTCATTCAAAGCTACAGCACAGGACCTCCCATTCAAATTATTTTTATCGTTGACTCAATTTTCAATGTAATTTGGCCCACATGAATTCCAGGATCAAGAATGCGTTATATTCCCTTGTCTTGCTGCTGGCAGTAGTGGGTGTATGGAGATATCGTCAGAATAGCCTACTGGAGCCTATTAAACTGGAAGGCAAAACAATGGGGACCAGCTATCACATTACATACTTTGACAGACAAAAACGGAATTTCCAATCTTCGGTAGATTCGCTGATGGTGCTGGTGAATAAGTCAATCAACACCTACGACACCTCATCAGAAATTTCAAGATTCAATCGGGCGTCACGGTCATTCACATTTCGGTTGCCTTACTTCTTTCCGCCGCTTAAGAAATCGCAGGAAGTGGTGGCTGGTTCACAGGGAGCTTATGATCCAACGGTTATGCCATTGGTCAACGCCTGGGGTTTTGGCCCCAAAAAAGTTGAACGTCCCGATACAGCCGAAGTGATGGCCGTCAGGGCCTTTGTAGGTTTTGAGAAAGTAGCTTTTGATAAAGACAGTATTTGGAAAAATGATCCCCGCGTTCAAATCGACTTTAGTGCCATCGGGCAAGGATATGGAGCCGATGTGATCGCTGACTTCTTTAAATTAAAGTCGGTAGAAAATTTTTTTATAGAGTTGGGTGGCGAAGGAGTGGCGTGGGGCAAGAACATTCAGGATGCCAGAATTTGGGAGATTGGGATTCTGGATCCAAACTCCGATTATGTAGAACAAAAATTTATTGCTTATGCGCGCCTCACCAACAAAGGCTATTCAACATCAGGAAATTATTTTAACTATCGGGAAGTGGATGGTAAGAAATACTCTCACACGATCGATCCGATTTCGGGTTTCCCAGTTCAACATGCGTTACTAAGCGCTACCGTATTCGCTGCGGATTGTGCGACAGCGGATGCGTGGGCTACAGCCTTTATGTCCATGGGGCATATGAAAGGCATCGAAGTTCTGAAAGGTCATCCTGAGCTTGATGTATTGTTTGTATTCAACGCTGAAGACGGATTAAAGACATTCCTTTCAGAAGGAATAAGTTCTGAAGTTAGAATTCAGCCTTAAAATCAAAGATTTGCCAAATTGGCGGTAATGGAGTCATTTCCTAACAATCGTTATCGTTTGAAATCATTATCTTTGTGGCTCTGATTTCCTTTCCTTCATGCTACAGACTTGGAAAGTGACCTTCAGGTTTAATTTTCCAATTAATGAACAAAGCAATTAAGTTCGGAACACAACAGGCGGAATTTTACACGACCCTAAGTCAACGTGTTAATAATTACTTCAAGTCCAAAAACATAAGCCGCAATGCCAACAGTGAGATGGTGATTAAAACCATCTTTATGCTTTCCTTATTTATTGTTCCCTATGCCATCAGCCTGACAGGCATCGTGACCGCCTACTGGGGTTATCTTCTTTTGTGTGTTGTCATGGGCCTTGGAACTGCCGGTATCGGACTGTCGATCATGCACGATGCTAATCATGGAGCCTATTCAACGAAACCCTGGATCAATAACTTCATGGGTTACACACTTAATTTCATTGGCGCAAACGCTTTTAACTGGAAGATTCAGCACAATGTACTTCACCATACCTATACCAATGTTTATGAAGTGGATGAAGATATAAGTCCTCGCGGTGCTTTGCGTATGGCACCTGATTCCCCATGGAAACCATTCCATCGTTTTCAGTATCTCTATGCATGGTTTCTTTATGGCCTAATGACCATCATTTGGTTAACTGGAAAAGATTTCTTCCGCCTGGTCCGCTATCAAAAGGACGGCATGCTTAAAAAACAGAAAGCGGACCTTGCCACAGAGTGGGCAATCCTGTTAGTTAGCAAGCTTGGATATTTCTCATACATTTTTGTCATTCCCATGTTGGTGTTGCCCTTTACCTTTTGGCAGGT
>JAYWDP010000108.1:0-2411 GCA_043779775.1 Cyclobacteriaceae bacterium | reverse complement strand
GTGATGTAGAAATACATTTGTGATCAAACAGGAAGAGCCGTAGCGCTTATGCTGAAGCTTCGGCGTAAGCATATGAAGGGAGACTTTCACGTACGGTTGTGCGTCCAGGAAAGGTGGACATATCCAGTGGGTGCAAGTCCCATCAGAACAAAAGTCAAAGTTCTGTAGCTAAATGACATGGGTGGAAGAAATGAAACTCATGAAGCTCATTGACAAGTGACCTGTAAAGCAGGCACGCAAGTTACCAGGCCATAACGAAAGTGAATGCACAGGTAGCCTCGAAAGTGATTAAATCCGGCAGGCCGAGCTAATAACCGTATAGCGAAGGCAGTATGTCTCTCCGAAAATGACTGAAACGGGAAATGACACGGCTGGCGGGGTGGTAGCAACAGCATGGTAACAAGGATAAGTAACGCAACTGGAGATACCCTCCTCATCCCGGAAAGAAAGGGCCGGAACAAGGTAGGTTCTATAATCCTGTAAGACGGGAGAAATGAACCGAAGATGAGAGGGAGTCGGATAGGAGAATAGTAGCGAAGAAGTTCTCTAATAGGAACAGAGCGAAGTCTCCTTACTAATAATAATCTTCTAACAAAATTGAGAGGCAAGACGACAATGATAAAAACGTCAATCACATTGCAGGAACTGAGAAGGAAGATATACATCAAGGCGAAGGCTGATAAGTCTCATCGCTTCTGGGGACTGTATGTACATGTATGCAAGCAAAGTACACTTGAAGAAGCCTATCGGATGGTCAAGAGAAATAATGGAGCACCTGGGATAGATGGAATGACCTTCGATGATATAGAGCAGAAAGGAGTGGAAAGCTTTTTACAGACCATACAGCAAGAACTAATCAATGGGTCTTACCAACCTACTCGCAACCGGATAAAGGAAATACCTAAAGCAAATGGTAAAACCCGAAAGCTGGGTATTCCAACGATCAGGGATCGGGTAGTTCAGGGAGCAGTGAAACTGATTATTGAACCTGTATTTGAAACGGACTTTCAAGAAGGCTCGTATGGATACCGTCTGAAAAGAACAGCCCATCAGGCAATAGAAAGGGTTGCCGAAGCCGTGGTGAAGGAAAAGACAAGGGTAATAGATTTAGACCTGCGCGCTTACTTTGACACTGTAAAGCATCATATTCTATTAGACAAAGTAGCAAAACGGATAGCAGATGACAAGATAATGCGACTGCTTAACCAAATGCTGAAAGCAGGAGGAAAAGAAGGTGTTCCTCAAGGCGGAGTTATATCACCCTTACTAAGTAACATTTATCTCAATGAAGTAGATAAGATGCTTGAGAAGGCCAAAGAAGTAACACGCGAAGGTAAATACACGCACCTTGAATATGCACGTTTTGCTGATGATGTAGTCATCCTGGTAGATGGACATCAAAAATGGGACTGGCTATGGGTTGGAATCAACAAGAGGCTACGAGAAGAACTGAGCAAATTACAGGTACACATCAATGAAGAAAAGACAAAGCAACTGGATTTAGTCAAAGGAGATAGCTTCGGTTTTTTGGGCTTTGACTTTAGGAGACTAAAGACGAAGACTGGTAAATGGAGAGTAAACTATCAACCCAAGATGCAAGCCAGAGTAAAAGTGATGGATAAGATCAGAGATGTGTTTAAACGTCATGAATCACAACCGCTAACAAGGGTAAAAGATCTCATCAATCCGATACTGCGAGGGTGGGTGCAATATTTTAGGATAGGACACTCAAGCAAAGTATTCGGGTATGTAAAAGATTGGTTAACCAAGAAAATCCGAAGGCATCTTATGAGAGCCAAAGGAAAGCAGGGCTTCGGCTGGAAGCAATGGAGTACAAAAGGGTTATATGCTATGTACAACATATATAGCAACTTTAAAGTAACCCCGAGGAAATTCGCTCCGGCACGATAGGCTATAGGCTTTGATGTGAAACTATTAGGAAAGCGCAGTGCGTTAAATGCGCATGCTGCGTTTGACGAGGCGGGTGCTGGAAACACGATTTGATAGATTGGTGCGCCAGTGCTCGACCCTACCTGTGAGAACGCAGGGGTGAAACTCCCTTGCGTGACTCGACTGTCGGCCATTGTTTGCTGATTCTGAAAAGAAGAGAGCTCTGAATATTTGAAATTTGGTTTCAAAGCCCACCCGCGAACGGGCGCATTTCATCTGATCTTGAGAATACGATACAGCGAGCTGGTGCATGTTATTGAACATGCCTGCCGAGCCGGATCCGCGCGCGGAATACTCCAGGCAAACAACGGACCGACAACACTGTGCATATTTCATTTGGCTGGTTTGGCGTGTAGTGGGGTTTCAATTTCTTTATTACTTTCGTACACGTGGGACAGATTGGTTTTCAAAATCAGCCAAACGCAATATGCACCCACGTTGTCGGCCATTGTTTGCTGATT
>JAYWDP010000107.1:0-7127 GCA_043779775.1 Cyclobacteriaceae bacterium | reverse complement strand
CACAAAAAGCACACGATAAGAAATTGCAACCCAACGAATGGGAGGGGAGCACGTTTACCATTTCCAACCTGGGCATGTTTGGCATTGAAGATTTCACAGCCATCATCAATCCGCCGGATGCCTGCATTTTGGCAGTAGGAGGAATCAAGGAGACTGCCATTGTAAAAAATGGCCAGTTGGTACCCGGTAATGTTATGAAAGTCACCATGTCCTGCGACCATCGTGCCGTTGACGGTGCCGTGGGATCAGCTTTTCTGAAAACCTTGAAAGGTTTGCTTGAGGATCCAGTCCGTATACTTATATGAAGGGTATTCGGTAAAACGGTAATCAGTTTTCGGTGAACAGTAATCGGTATTAATCCAAAGACATTGGGAAACATCATTCACGCAACAACTATTCTTGCTGTTCAGCATAATGGACAAACAGCTATCGGAGGGGATGGACAGGCCACCATGGGGAATACCATCGCCAAGAGTAATGTAAAGAAGATTAGGAAACTCCAGGACGGTAAAATTCTTGTGGGCTTCGCCGGTTCTACTGCTGATGCATTTACCTTATTGGACCGCTTTGACGAAAAGTTGAATGCCTATGGTGGGAATATGAAACGGGCTGCTATTGAGCTTGCCAAAGACTGGCGCATGGACCGGTTTCTACGTAGGCTTGAAGCCATGCTGATCACAGCCAACAAAGATGAGTTGTTAGTGCTCTCCGGTACCGGTGATGTTTTGGAGCCTGACAACATGGTAACAGCCATTGGCTCAGGGGCTATGTATGCCCAGTCGGCCGCACTTGCGATGAAGAAATTTGCCCCGCACATGACTGCGGAAGAAATGGTGCGGGAGAGCCTGCACATAGCAGCGGATATTTGCATTTACACGAATCACAATTTGACGGTAGAAAAGATTGGGTGAATGTGGCTTCGACTCCGCTTCCAATGACAGTTTTAATATTTATTTGAAAAACAGAAAAAAAAGCAGATTTTCAACTTAAAGCTTCTTGGACGGGAATTCTTCAATGCAGTCACCCTGAGCGGAGTCGAAGGGCGACACCCATGCTTTTTACATCAATGTAGCCCTTGATCTCGAACGTTCATCGATGCGGGCCAAATCGAAAAGAAGATCGAGGAAGTGTTCCTGTGGCCCTGTCCGCATTCTCCACTTTTAGTCCCCGGGCTAAAGCCCGGGGTTACAAATATTACGCCCCTACAGGGCAAATTTATCTAATGTCATCAGCAACAGTTATCAACCACGGGTGATGGTATTCTCAGCCTGACAACTCCGAATGAGAGACTGCCTAATCATGTCACCCTGAGCGGAGTCCCTGCCTGCCGGCAGGCAGGGAAGGGCGACACCCATGCTTAAATAATTCCTCCACGTCTTTGTTGTAATTATGAATTGTCGATAGCTTTCAGAATCACACCACACGCTTCCTCGATTTCTGCATTTGAAATATTCAACGGAGGAGCAATACGAATACTGTTGGGATGGGAGAGGAACCAATAGCAGATTACACCATGTAATCGGGCATAGTCAACGATTCTGTTCACACGTTCTTCTGAATCAAAATCAACTGCAAACATCAGTCCGATGCGACGGATGGCTTTCACTTTCGGGTGCCGAAGCAGTGATTCAATTTTTTCCCCTTTTTCCTCTACGTGTTGCAATAGATTTTCTTCTTCAATTACTTCCAGCGTAGCCAAGGCCGCTGCGGCGCAGACGGGGTTCCCGCCGAACGTAGTGATATGGCCTAGCATGGGCTCGAAGGTGAATGTTTTCATTTTTTCTTCGGAGGAAACAAATGTACCCATGGGAAGGCCGCCACCGAAGGCCTTGGCTAATGTGAGAATATCCGGAACGATGTCGAAATGTTCGAAGGCGAATAATTTTCCGGTTCGTCCCATACCACATTGTATTTCATCCAATATCAACAAGGCACCCGTTTCATCGCATCGCTTGCGCACAGCAACCATGTATTCAACCGTTGGGATCCTTACACCGGCATCGCCCTGGATCGTCTCCACGATGAAGCAGGCCGTACGTGAGGTGATGTGCTCCAGGTCGTTTGGATTATTAAATTCAATGAACCTCACGTCAGGCAATAACGGTCGGAAGGCCTGCTTCTTTTTTTCGTTTCCGGAGACACTCAGGGATCCATGCGTACTGCCATGATAAGAATTTTTACAAGAGATGATCTCTGTTCTTCCTGTGGTTCGCTTGGCAAGCTTCAATGCACCTTCGTTCGCTTCCGTGCCCGAGTTCACTAGATAGCAGCAATTCAGAGAAGGAGGCAAGAGATTGGTGAGCTTACTTGCCAGCAGGTTGGGGGTAGATTGAATATACTCTCCGTAGGCCATTACATGAAGGTGTCTGTCAACCTGATCTTTAATGGCTTTTACTACCTTGGGGTGGCGGTGCCCGATGTTGCTCACGGCAATTCCTGAAATCATGTCGATGTATCGCTTTCCATCCGGGCTGTAGAGAAAGGATCCTTCCGCTTTTTCAACTGCAATCCCAAAAGGAAAAGGAGAAGTCTGAGCTAGTTTGTAACGAAAGATGTCAGGATCGAAATTCATGACGCAAAGATTCGCAGAATAAAGAACATCCCAAAAGAAAGGCCCCCGCATGAATTGCGGAGGCCTAATCACTAAACACCCTTGTCTTTAAATTCTTTATTAGTCAGTCTCTGCTACGGCCTTGGTTCGATTGTTTTTGCCGGACTTGTTTGATGCGGAGAAAAATGAACTTTTCTGTTTGGAATGTCTCTTCTTGTTGAGTATGCTGCAAACTTTGCCTGCATGATTGTGTACGGTGATCCGATACTTGGGTCTATCAATCCTGTATTTAGATTTCTCAAAGCGGGGCTTATGTCGTGCTTCTGCAAACAGTGAAAACAATACCCCGCAGAGAATCATAATCACCAAAATAATAATCTGTGTAAGCCTGCCCCGCAGATTGATATTTGTTACGTGATGTGCCATTCGCCTCAATCTTTTGTTGTGGAACAAATTTGAGGCGGTGCTGGGTAAGAAATTCTTAAAAAGCGGGACAAATCCTACATTGGTAAACTATCCCCTCAATAGCGACAGGGTTGCTTTTGGGAAATGAAGAGTACAGGTACAATGGATTGATATCCAATACTATATGCAGAGAATCCCGTAAGATGGATGGCGCCTAAAATTGGGGATAACTTAGAGGTTCAGGGGTGGGTGAAGTGTAAAATTCTTGAAGAATTCTCCTTTAAATGATGTTAAAAGTTCAAGGTCCAAAGTCAGGAGCACCCAACCTTGAACCTTAAACCTTGAACTATTATAATTTCGCGACTTCCTGAACGAGATCGATCAGCTTGTTGGAATAGCCCCACTCATTGTCATACCAGGCGACGACTTTAACAAAACTTTCGTTCAATGCGATGCCGGCTTTGGCATCGAAGATACAGGTGCGGGCGTCACCGATGAAGTCAGAGGACACCACCTCGTCTTCAGTATAGCCGAGAATACCTTTTAGTTCGCCTTCAGAAGCTTCCTTCATGGCGGCTTTAATCGCCTCATAAGAGGCAGGCTTTGCCAACTTTACCGTTAAGTCCACGACAGAGACATCTGCGACCGGTACGCGGAACGACATGCCCGTCAGTTTTCCTTTCAGCTCGGGGATCACCAATGCTACGGCTTTGGCGGCGCCTGTTGAAGAGGGAATTATATTTTGATAGCCACTGCGTCCTCCGCGCCAATCTTTGGAGGAAGGGCCGTCTACTGTTTTTTGAGTTGCTGTCACAGCATGCACTGTACTCATCAATCCTTCTGCGATTCCGAATTTATCATGCAACACCTTCGCCAGGGGTGCCAGGCAGTTAGTGGTACAAGACGCGTTTGAAACGATTGTATCTTCAGGCTTTAACTTCTTGTGGTTTACGCCCATTACAAAGGTGGGAGTGTCATCCTTGGCTGGGGCGGACAATACTACTTTCTTGGCACCAGCGGCGATGTGTTTCCCTGCATCCGCCTTGGTGAGGAACAGGCCTGTCGATTCGATGATGATATCAGCACCCACTTCACCCCATTTGAGGTTGGAGGGATCTTTTTCAGCGGTTACCCTAATCTTCTTTCCATTTACAATCAGATGACCGTCTTTAGCTTCTACGGTACCTTCAAACCGGCCGTGGGTGGAGTCATACTTGAGCATGTAGGCCATGTATTCAGCGTCCACAATGTCATTGATCCCCACTACTTCGATGTCCTTGCGGCCTGCAGCGGCCCGGAATGCCAGGCGGCCAATGCGGCCAAATCCATTAATGCCAATCTTTGTCATGTGATTCTTTGGGTTTAAAATTTTACGAGGCGTAAAAATATATCAGTAATAAGGGAAAACCAACCGATAATGTTCCCCGGGGGATAAAAAAGAAGAGGTCATTTTTGCCAAATAGCGGGAGGATTCTATCTTTGCGGCTCGTTAAAAACGACGGCCTGTTCGTCTAACGGTTAGGACCTCAGATTTTCATTCTGGTAATAGGGGTTCGATTCCCCTACGGGCTACGATAAAGTAGACCCTGAAGCATTTAGCTTTCAGGGTTTTTTTTGTCCTGACTTGACCGACGAAAGAGATCTACTCCAGTGGAAGATCTGCTTCAGGGTCACTTTATCGTCCTGAAGCGACCGACGCAGGAGGTCTGCTTCAGGGGAGGTCTGCTTCGGGGCAGATGATCAGGAAAACCTAATTTCTTTTCACTGCATCCATCCTTATTATTGTCATTAGAGACGAGAGGTTATGATGATCTTGCCATTTTGCGTTTACATCTTGTTCAGTCATAAGGATCACCTTATGTATACTGGCTTTACGACCAATATTGAAGAGCGTATCAAAAATCACAATGATGGGAAGTCTAAGAGTACTGCTCCACGCAGGCCACTGGAACTGATCTTTCCGAGTTTTATCTTTTTGAAGCTGATGCGCGAAAACGTGAAATGTATTTTAAAACAACAGCTGGTAAAAAGGCAATCAAGCTGATGCTTCGAGGAACTTTACTGAAACTTGGTTATTCCACCACAGTGGGAGCCATTGTTTTCAATGAAGACTAATAGGCCGACAAGGAAAACTCTGCAAGCATTCGCGCCCCTAAAGCGATCGACGAAGGAGATCTGCTTTAGGGCGATTAACAAGCGCCCTTAGCAAGTTTATCTGTTGGTGTTCTGATGCTTCCAGCCTTTATAATAATAATTAACAAAAATTAATTTTATATCCTCTCATGTTGGAGATAGCATCAGGCCACCAACAACAATTGGAAACTGATTCCAATTTACAAATGGTAATGGGCTGACTCCGCAGTTTTGTTGTTGGTGACCCGCTGCTGGTTTCAGATTAGATTAATGTTTGATTTAAGCAATCGTAACTTTCAACTAGATTTATGGTAAGCAGCGGAACACCAACAACGGACAGGGGCAAAGTTGGCTATTTGGACTCCGGAGTATTTTTTGGACCTCATCAAACATTTGAAAATCGTAAAACATTGATTTCATGACATTGAATGCAATTATCGTTTCAAAGCTTGGTGGATGATTTCCAAAAAATCACCCATCGATTGTTTCAGAATCCAAAAATTACCTAAATTCGGTTTAAGGTGAGAGTTGACCACCAACTCCAGGTACCGGTCAAGAGGCTTATGCCGGGGCATCAGGAGCTGTCTATATGACGTAAATTCTGTTTACAGGAGTGCCGCCTCAATTGTGGCACTCTCACCCTTTTTAATCTACAATTTATTTGGTGATTGGGTGATTTAGAGTTTGGAACCACTTCCCGCCAGGAAGGCTTGAGCCAGCGGGGAGGTTTGAGCGATTCTAAAACCTTCAAATTGGTTCGATCCGTTACAGACTAATTGCCCATCGGTCAGGAAATATATATGATCGGTCTAAAAACAGGATTCATTTTGTAATGATTAAACATTTAAGTTTTAACTTATGATTTCAAATTCTCAAGGAAGGATTTGAGATGCAAAATTGAAATTTTAAAATCAAAATAATTCAACACATAATTCCATTGTATTATGATCAATCGAAGAAAATTTTTACGAAATTCCGGTGCTTTGGCTATAGGTAGTTTGACTATTGCCCAGCCAACCTCAGCCATGTCATTTTTAAACTCAACTCAATCAGCTGCCATACCCGCCGGGATCCAACTTTATACGGTAACAAGCAAAATAGAAGCCGACCTGGAAGGAACGCTAAAGAAAATTGCGGCCATAGGATATAAAGAACTTGAATCCGCCTTTACCAGAAAAGGTGGATACTATGGGTTAAAGCCAAAGGAGTTTGCCGCTAAAGCAAAAGAATTTGGGCTCACCTGGCGCGCCCATCATTGCGGTGGCGCTCCATTCAGAATGCCTGCAGGGGCAACACCTCCTCTTGGTCCGGATGGTAAACCCATGGTAATACCTGCTATGAAAAACCTTCGGGATAATTTTCAGGAAGTAATAGACGATTGTGCTGAGGGTGGAATCAGTTACTTAGTGTGTTCAAGTACGCCCATTGATACCATGGATGAAATCAAACAGTCCATTGACACCTTGAGCAAAACGGGAGAAGCCTGCAAGAAGGCTGGCATTGGTTTTGGGTTCCATAATCACACGAAGGAGTTTGAAAAAGTTGAAGGACAATTGCCCTATGATATGTTTCTTACTCAAATCAGCAGCGACATTCTTAAAATGGAGTTGGACTTAGCCTGGGTGACAAAATCAGGAACCGATCCACTTGAGTTGTTCAAGAAAAACCCAGGGCGTTTTCCGTTGTGGCATGTGAAAGACTTAAGTCGGATTACACAACGTCCGGTTGAAGTTGGGGAAGGTTATGTGGACCTTAAGCGTGTTTTTGCCGATGCTTCGACCGCCGGATTGAAATATTTCTTTGTTGAACAAGATAACGCCCCTGATCCACTGGTAAATATTGCAACCAGCTTCAAGAACCTTCAGAAGTTGCAAAAGTAAAATTTACTCCGGAAGTATTATTACAATCCTGTTACCACAAAGGCTCCCCAATAATAGGGTTCCTTAAAGTTGGCGCTGTTTACAAGCTGAAGCTGTGCCTGCCGAAAGGAAGCTCGTTTGTCTCCCGATTTAAACCAGTTCTGATAAAAAGCAATCAT
>JAYWDP010000106.1:0-18239 GCA_043779775.1 Cyclobacteriaceae bacterium | reverse complement strand
ATCCTGCCAACGATTCAAGCGCTTGAGTTCTGCTTCAATTTCATTTGACAGACGGCGAATGCGTTGGTAGATTATCGCTAGGTCCATCAGCACAAATTATTTGAACCTTTGAACGTTTAAAAAGCCAATGGGCAGTGACGTTTTCCCATCCATGGAAAGATCTGCCATGATTTCTCCAACGACAGAAGCAAACTTATAACCGTGACCGCTAAATCCGGTAGCGATCACAACATCTTTATCATAACCCGGCAGATAATCCAAAATAAAATTTTCATCAGGCGTATTGGTGTACATGCAGGTCTTCATGACCAACGTGGAAGCGTAACCCTCCGGCATGAATTTGTTGAGCATCTCTACCAGGATGGATTCGTCTTCTGCGGTGGGTATGCGATTGATCGTATCGGGGTCGGAAGGAATTCCATGATAGTGATGTGCAAGTTTCATTCCGACAGGTCCACCGAAACTTCCTACCGGCAACACCGGAAAGCCGTAGAATGATCCTGGCTTTTTATCATCTTCAAGCAGCCAGCAGGGAAAGCGGCCCAAAATGAAGTCATCCCACTTCCTGGGCTTTACCCAGGCAATCATTTGGCGAGTAACCTTCAGGTTTGCCGCCATGCCAGGAATCTTTTTGCCTGCCCAGGGGCCCGCTGTAATCACTAGTTTTTTGCACGTGTAATGTCCTTTATCTGTTTTTACAGAAATGTTACCTCCTGAACGTTTCCATTCAATAACTTTTTCCTTTGTTCGAATTATTGCCCCATTTTTTAGTGCCTGCTCTGTGAAAAGAAGTATACTTCTCTCGGGTGTCACAAATCCTGCATCAGGTTCCTCAAGCTTTTCATAATCATCAGGCAATTTAAACTGGGGATATTTCTTTGAGGCCTCTGCACTAGTGAGTGAGTTAACAAGGATTTTGTATTTGTCGGCAGACTCATGCACGCCCTTCATTGTCGGTTGACTGGACTTGCCAAAATAAACGAGGCCGGTCTTGAAATATACTTGCGACCCGGTTTGATCCTCCAGTGTTTTCCAGTTCTGGTAGGCTCTCTCCAGCAAAGGAACATAATCCGGGAGTTCAGCATAAGCTTTGCGAATAATACGGCTCTGACCGGCATGTGATCCCAATTCGTGAGGGATATCAAACTGCTCAAGTCCCAATACGCTATGGCCACGCTGCGCAAGCTGGTAACAGGAGGCCGAGCCCATGGATCCGACTCCCAACACAATGACATCGAAGTTTTTGGCTTCCTCATGCGATTCAATTTTTTTGTGAACGGAGTTGAAAAGTTCGTTCAGGGGTTGTAGCGTTGTTGCCATAGAAATACCCATTGAAAGGTTGATAAATTCTCTTCGTTCCATGGAGTTATTTTGAATGTTTTTTTGAAACCATTCGATGCTTGCTAAACATATTTTATAAAGTTTACCAGAGGTCCCAGGGAAATTCTAAATAAACTGAAATATAGCTAGATTAGGAGTCGCGTTTTTTCATCAGAGCGCATTTAATAAACCATGACCGATTCAATCATCGAAAAGTCAACTGTATCCTTCTTAACGAGCCTGTCAAGAAACAATAATCGGGAATGGTTTAATGCACATAAAGAACACTATCTTAAAGCAAAGGAAAATGCAGAGCGGTTTGTGGATGGACTGATCGCTGCCATGGCCAAGCACGATCAGATTGAAACGTCTTCAGGCAAGAAAAGCCTTTACCGGATTTATAACGACGTTCGGTTTTCAGAAGACAAATCACCTTACAATCCGCGATTTGCCGGATACCTGAAGCGGGCAAAGCCCTTGCTGAGGGGAGGATACTATTTCTGGATCAAACCCGGCGGCTCCTCCGTGGGCTGCGGCTTTACCTATCCCAATGCTGGCGACCTTAAAAGAATCCGTCTGGACTTCTTGGACAATTACAGCAGCCTGAACAAAATCTTGAAAACTAAAACGCTGCTTTCAACCTTTGGGGCCATGCAAGGTAGCCAAGTGAAGTCAGCACCACGAGGTTTTTCCAAGGACCATCCGGCTATTGAACTTCTGCGTTATAAACAATTCTGGTTTGAGCACTCTTTCTCAGACAAAGAAGTCCTGGCCCATGACTTTGTGAACCAAGTTAGCAAGACCTTCAAATCTATCCGACCATTTTTTGATTACATGAGTGAATTGCTGACGACGGATTTGAATGGTGAGTCAATCTATCCGATCCAAAGTGGTCCAAAACATATCAGAGAAAAATAAGAAAGAAAGCAGGTGGCCCCAGACTAACTTAAACACTTTAACACCTTTCCACTTAATTCAACATCTTAATACAAACCGGCGACGGTACCTTCACTTGATTTCCAGTATAAGTCATCAGCCCCGTCTTCTGATCCAGTTTGAAAACAACAATGTTGTCCGAATCCTGGTTGGCAACAAAAACATACTCACCTTTCGGGTCAACAAAAAAATTCCTGGGAGTTTTGCCCATGACCTCCTGCTGTCCAATCAATTGAATGTTTCCATCTTTTTTGATGGAGAAAATTGTAATCGCATCCATCCCCCGGTTGGACATATAGAGAAACTTCCCTTTGGGATCGGTGTGGATGTCAGCACATTTATTGAACTCTTTAAAAGAAGTGGGAAGTGACCTCGCTGTATCTTTTACGGATTGGATTGCTCCAGTAGTCTTGTCGTACCTAAACACACCGACAGCGGAATACAGTTCTTCGGCAGAATAAATGTGCTTGCCATCCGGGGCAAATACCAGGTGTCGCGGACCGGCACCCGGAGTCACCGATATGTTTGGTTTTACACCGGGCTTAATTTTGCCCGAAGCGTAATTGATCTCATAAGAGTAAATTTTGTCAGTTCCCAGGTCAGATACAATTATGAACCGGTTGTCAGGAGATAGAAAAGCAGAATGAACATAGGATTTCTGCTGTCGCTCCTTGTTGATACTGCTGCCTTCATGTCGAATAACATCGGTCGCAGTCTGCAATGAACCATCGCTCCCAATGGGAAGTACGGCCAGGCTCCCGCCATTGTAATTGGAAACAAAAGCAAGCTTGCCAGTTTGATCAATTGATATGTGGCAGGCTCCCGCCCCTTCAGATGACTTTTGATTTATGTAGGTTAACATTCCTGTCACTGCGTTGATTGAAAAAGCGCCGGCCGATCCGAGATTATCCATGACGCCGGCGGCATACAAATATTTTTTACCAGGATGAATGTCCAGAAAGTTGGGACTGGTAACGGATCCGATAGTCTGAACTTGTTTTAGCGCTCCGGCCTTTCGGTCAAATTCAAATACATAAATCCCTTCGCTGCCTCGGACCGTGTTGGTGCCAACGTAGATAAATTCCTTAGCGGTTTGTGCTTGCGCCGCAGCTGCAAGAAAAAATAAGAAGGAGAGGTAAAGCAATTGTTTTTTCATTTCGCGATTGAATAAGTTTTATTTGACAAGGTTGAAACAGCCCGAATCTATCATTAATTACCAAGAAAATGAAAAGTTAAATATCGTATCTGGCGATTGGGCTTTCATCTGTGTTAATCAGCATAATCCGTGGCATTGCATTGATTTTTGTTTGCCTGCGATTATCCATATGTGGGAGGCCACGCATTTAGTTTTTATCACTATTTTCGGAAAACTTAATGCCCAAAAGTAAGGTAAAAAGGAGTATGAATATTTTTTATCTCTTTATCTTAGTACCTTATTACATATGGCTTAACGTTCAACTCAAGTAATTGTTGATTCTAATAAATAACTTAATATGAAAATACTTTCAAAATTACCAGCAATTGTGTTTACCGCAGCTATATTTATTTCGACCGAAGTAAAATCTCAAATCACTCCCGACCATACCTTCGTTTTAAGTTTATGAATTGATGCTGGTATTCCAACCGGGAGTACGACGGACTATACGGCATTTATATTAGTTGACTATATAATTGATAATCAACTGCCTAGCAAAATTTCTTACATTGTTATAACATTGTTATAACCATATCGTATATTTGAATATGATTAAAACATTGACAGCGGTAGGAAATAGCAAGGCTGTTATTTTACCTTCTGAAATGATTAAAAAGTATAAGCTCGAGAAAGTGCTGATTGAGGAAACCGAGGAAGGTATATTAATACGTTCCGCCACTCAGCCAACAAGTTTTCAGAGAACTATTGAAAAATTAAGGAAGAATAAATCAGCCTTGTATAAAAGAATTGAATCTCAGGCTAACGACCCTGAAACTATAAAGTTCTATGCGAAGAGTGCTAATAATTTTTCAGATGTTGATCTTCATATTATTGACGAATGAGGCATTCAGAGATATGGTTAGTTGATTTTTCCCCAAAAGTTGGACAAGAAATTGACAAAGTCCGTCCTGCAATAATTGTTAATCATGACAGCATGGGTGCCCTTAAATTAAAAGTCGTAGTTCCTGTTACCGATGCTGTTCGCTCAATTCGAGATTGGCATGTGCTCCTTAGCCCGACAAAACAGAATGGAATTTCAAAGGAAAGCATCGCTGACTGTTTTCAGGTTAAATCCATTTCAAAAGGAAGATTTGTAAAACGCTTGGGAATTCTGTCGACAAAAGAAATGGAGGAAGTAAAACTAGGACTCATTACGGTCCTGGACCTACTTTGATGACTTAGACTTGTTTCTCTTTCTTCTTCTGGCGCCACACTCAATTTTTGTAAATCTCTGAGATTGAAGTTGCCTGCAAATTGAGCCCCTTGAAGTTTACTGCACAGATCCAATTGAATATTTCCAGATTGCAACATGAATCATAGCCACGGATCAGAATGCCCCTGCGGGGCTTGCGAAAATTCAAATTCTCGCAGGGATTTTATTAAATCCGTTGCCCTATTATCTGGTGGATTGGCCATCGCTGGTACGGCAGTGGCTGGAGCAATCGAGGAGGTGGATCATGCTTCCGCAGATAATCTTTTTCACAAAAGCACTACTGTTCAGCAGGGTAAGGCCAGTCACATTACCTTGCTATATACAGCAGATATTCACGGCCAAATCCTTTCACATCATGAATTCTTTTTCGAAAAGGGAAAGCCTGTCTACAAAATCAGAGGTGGTATGGCCGTTCTTAAAACAATGCTTCAAAGTTTAAAATCTTCCAACCCGGACAACACGCTGATCATTGATGCCGGGGATTGTTTTCAGGGCAGCGGTGTTGCGGCGCTTTCAAAAGGAGAGGCCATCATTCCGTTGATGAACAACATCGGGTATGACCTGGTGTTGCCCGGCAACTGGGAAGTCGTGTATGGAAAGGAAATGATGCTGAAAGATCTGGGAGCCTATACAGCGGCAAAAATTTGCGCCAACATGGTTCACGACACCCGTGATGAATTGAATGGCCAACTAATCTTTCAGCCCTATTGGATAAAATTGATAGGAGGGATCAAAATTGGATTTATCGGTTACAATGATCCGCTCACATCCAAAAGGCAGTCGCCGGCTTACAGCTATGGCATAAAATTTACCTGGCCAGAAACCAATGTAGCAGGATATATCCGATTGCTTCGGGATCAGGAAAAATGTGCCATGGTTTTTCTGGTTACCCACATGGGGCTTGCCCAACAGGTAGACCTGGCCAATCAATCATATGTGGACGGTGCTGATTACATCCTGGGGGCTGATACCCATGAGCGGGTGCGTAAACCCATTGTCGGCAAATATGCTATGGTTACGGAACCCGGAGCTTTTGGATCATTCGTAGCCAAACTCGATATCGTAGTGGAAGATGGAAAAGTAAAAGACCGGCAATATGCCTTGCTGGACGTTGATCCCCAGCAATACAAGCCTGATCCGGAAATGATTGACCTGGTGAGGCAAGCACGTGAGCCCTATAAAGAAGAGCTTGACAAAGTGATTGGGAGAACTAAGATGGCCCTGGTCCGCTACTATGTCATGGAAAATCCGATGGACAACATGATCACCGATGCGATCATGTGGAAACTGAAACCTGACATCGCACTGAGCAATGGGTTCAGGTTTTGTCCGCCGCTGGTGCCGGATGCTCGTAAAGGCTATGGTGAAATCACCAATGATTTTCTCTGGAGCATGTTGCCAGTGAATTCAGAGGCGCGCAGGGCCACGGTGACAGGTCAGCAAATATGGAACTGGATGGAAAAAGAACTCAACAATGTCTTTGCGAAAAATCCACGCGACCGTTTTGGGGGTTGGATGGTGCGGTTCAAAGGCATGGAAGTTAATTTTACGATGAAACGCGAAGCCGGCAAGCGTTTGAACTCCATCAAGGTAAAAGGCACTGCACTCAGCTTAACTCAATCCTATACCGTGGTAGCCTGTGAGCGCAACGGCGATCCTGGTGATGTGCTTTGCCGGATCGAAAATGTAAAAGATGCGCACAATGAAGGGATCACATTGCACACTATCGTGTCGGAATACCTGGCAGAATTTTCGCCGGTTGCTCCCAAAATTGAAGGCCGGCTGACGGCCACAGATTTACCTCACAATTTGCTCTCGCAATTGGATGGGTATGAATATGAGTTTAACTAGTGAATGTTAATTTCAGGCCCAGGTATAATTATGCAAAAAGATTTATTCCTACACCAAGGGCTTCGGCAATGTTCTGGTGGATACTCCGGGGTTAGGTGTTGAATTGAATGAAGGTTAAATTTTATTATCATAAAACAAGCAAGCGATTCATAGTGAGATCAATCATCTATTTTTTAGAAATCCGTGCCGCCCAAATACAGTCAATATTTCCGCAATTACCTCATGGCCCTGCGAGGCGATCAATCGATCAATGGATTTAATTCGCTGGCAGCAAACTCACCGGCGGGAATGTTCATTAGCCAGGTAGCATGGTCGGCCCTCCGGTTATCATGATCTGGTTTCAGCACTTTTGTTTTATCTTCAAAATAAATAATGGTCATGACTTCGCGCATTGTCTCCGATTGATTTGCAGGAGCATTGTGAAGCGTCCAGCCGGAATGAAAAGTAGCATCACCAGCTTTCGCTTCACTGGCCCCTTCAATCGGATAATTTTTTTCCCTTATAAAATCGTTAAAAAATTGTTCGGATGCATCCGAAATTTCCGTTGGCGTTAAATATCCCAGCTTGTGTGTGCAGGAAGCGAAATGCATGATCCCCATTTCCTGCGTAAGGTCTACCAAGGGCATCCATAAAGTAATGGTATTGTTGGTATCCAATGGCCAATAGTATTGATCCTGGTGCCAGGGAGTTGGGCCGCCACCGGGTTCTTTAAACAATGCCTGATCATGATAGAGACGCACTTTGCCAATGCCCATGAGTTGCGCCGCTACATGGGCAAAGCGTTTTGACAACACAAAAGATTTAAGGATCTCATTCTGACGCCAGAGATTATAAATCTGAAGGAATGCTTTTCCGTAAGTATCACGCTCCTCAAGTTTTCGCTTTTCAGTGTTCAACTTTTTAACAGCATCCAATATGGCTTGTCGGTAAAACCCGATCTCATCAGAAGCAGCAAGACCTTTCAGGAAAATATGCCCGTTCGTTTGATACGAATCGATCTGACTTTTGGATAAGGCATAATAGGAGGATAAATCAAAAGGCTTCATGTTATTTTTATTTCAATGTTGTGAACGTAGATTAAAATGGATACGCCATGCTGAGGAGGGCAGTGGGTCGCTGATTTTATTCGTTACCGTAAGGGTTGCATGGAAATTGGGATCCTCTGCAGAGACATTTTTGATGAGCTTCCATTCCGTTTGAAAATGAGTTGCATCGAATGCTTTTTGTTCTTGAGCCGATATTAATAAAGTGTTGACGCAAAGAAATGTGAACAGAAATTGGCCGTTAACAAATGCTCTTCTGGATGATAATTTCATGGCAGTCTATCCTCGTGAATTATTTTCCATCCAGCGTTACAATTCGCGAAGTACATAGCTGAGGCAGATCATAACGAATACGGATTTAGTATTTCTTAAATAACCCAAAAGGCCCATTAAGCCTATTTGCCAATTTTGCCCATTATATACCTTATTTTGTCTACTTATTGAAGAGAAAATGCTAATTTAAGAGGATGACTTACAAAATGGATTACGATAATGAAGCCCCAATATGAAAGGATTATACCTATGGAATCGAATTCATGCAAGGTTTATGCCTATGAAAAAAATGAGTTCGATACTCCCTGGCACTATCATCCTGAGTATGAGCTCACCTATATCTTGTCCAGCCATGGTGTGCGCTATGTTGGAAACAGTTTTGAAAATTTCAAAGAAGATGATTTGGTACTGCTTGGGCCGAATCTGCCACATTGCTGGAAAAACATAGCGCCCCAAAATTATAAAGCGAGCGCTATTGTGTTTCACTGGGGAAGTGATCTGCTCGGAGATCACTGGATGGAGAAAAGAGAATTTAAGTCGATCCATAAATTACTTCATCTGGCTGAAAAGGGAATACAATTTGAAACCGGATTTGCTCAAGCTATTAAAGAAAAATTGCTTGATTCTCTTCAGTGCTCTCCCTTTCAGGAACTATTGTCTCTTCTCAGTGTATTAAATGAGATGTCAAACACGTCTCGATATCGCCTGTTAAGTTCCGATGGTTTCAACGACACGATAAAGACAATGGATCATGAACGATTGACCACTATCCATAATTATGTGGAAACACATTATGGCAAGAAAATTACCCTGCGGGACGTAGCGGCGACGGTTCACCTCGGTGAAGAATCGTTCTCCAGGTTTTTTAGCAAAGTAATGGGCAAACCTTTTTTTTATTTTCTAAATGAATATAGGATCAGTATAGCCTGTAAGGAACTTATTACCACCAACGCACAAATTGTTCAGGTAGCCTATGCTTCTGGGTTCGAAAGCTTACCATTTTTTCATCGTCAATTCAAAAAACATAAAGGGTGCGCACCTGGGGATTTCAGGAAAGCTTATCAAGTCATAGGATGAGATCTCCGAGGCCCGAACAAATAAAATAATGGAACTCTTGTGTAATAAGATTTGAAGAGTTCTAAATAAATTAATTCTTATACTTAACCTTTAACTATTATGAAGAGAAGAGATGTCCTTAAAACTTTGGGGTTGGCCACTGGAATAATCATGGTACCTGACTTTGCATTTTCAGAACAAATGAAACCTTCAGCCAAATTCAGGTTTTGCTTAAATACGAGCACGATCAGCGGACAAAAGTCCGGCTTGCAGAAGTATATTGAAATTGCCGCAAAAGCCGGATATGATGGTGTTGAACTTTGGGTACAAGATGTCAAAGATTTTAAAGAACAAGGAAAGTCCCTCAAAACCTTGAAGAAATTTTTGAATGATAGTCACCTTACGGTTGAAGATGCCATCGGATTTGCACCCTGGATGGTGGAAGATGAGCAACAACGGAGGGCAGGGTTTGAACAGATGAAACTGGAAATGGAATTGATGGCCGAACTTGGCTGCAGGCGAATAGCGGCACCCGCTGCAGGTGTCAAGGCAGATGTAAAATTAGATCTTGCAAAAGTCGGGGAACGATATAAGCTGTTATTGGATCTTGGCCGCCAAACAGGAGTGATGCCACAATTGGAATTTTGGGGGTCCTCTCCGGTTTTTTATAGTTTGGGCCAGGCATTGATGGCAGGTGCCATGGCCAACGATCCCGACGTACACATTTTGCCAGATGTGTATCACTTATTCAGGGGTGGCTCTGGCTTTGAAGGATTAAAGATGGTCAACGGAAAAATTATTGATGTTATACATTTCAATGACTATCCTTCATCTATTCCTCGTGAGGAACAAAAAGATAAAGATAGATTGTATCCTGGAGATGGTGTAGCGCCATTAAAACAAATCATAACCGATCTGGCCAGTATGGAAGGAACCAAAGTACTTTCACTGGAATTATTCAATCCGGAATACTGGAAGAATGATCCTTTGATTGTTGCGACAACAGGTTTGGATAAAATGAGAAAGATAGTTGCGTCAGCCTCTTAAGTTACCTTCTCTTTTCTTTGAACGAGATCGATAAAAATCAATAAAAATATAGTATGGGAACTTTGAAAGGCAAAAACGCTTTTGTCACAGGCACCTCCCAGGGAATAGGGGCGGCAATTGGCGAAACTTTAATCAGCGCAGGCTGCAATGTGTGCCTGCATTATTTTAGTTCTGATGAAGAACCCAAAAAACTGCAAAAGATTTCAGAGGCAAATCAGCAAAAAGCAATCTGTGTTCAAGGTGATTTAACTAAAGAAGCAGACGTCATTAGGTGTGTTAAAGCAGGAGTTGATTTCCTGGGCTCATTTGATATTCTGATTAACAATTCAGGATCTCTTGTCAAGCGGAGTAATACGATAGATATTAATGGCGGAATCTATAGTGCTTAGCGTACGCAACATCCGTGTAGTATATGATCAGTTTTGCTCTGGTCGCTACCAAACTCAACTATGTGCATCGCCTGTCATTTAATTATCTCGCAGCCAACGGTTATCTAAGAGATATTATTCCTGACGACACCTTTGGATACATCGCCACCTGTTTCTTCATCGCGTATCTTCTCTCCAATGCTGTCTCAGGATTTATCATCGATAAATTAGGGACACGCATTGGTTATTCCCTTTGCATGGCATTCTGGACGACAGCCGGAATCCTCCATGCATTAGCCATGTCTCCTTTTCAGTTCGGCCTGTTGCGTTTTCTGCTGGGGATCGGAGAGGCCGGGAACTGGCCAGCTGCCATCAATCTGACCACGGAATGGTTCCCTCCGGAAGAACGATCCACTGCCTCCGGAATTTTTAATAGCGGTGCAGTAGCCGGAGCCATTATTGCTCCTGTCCTTATCTCCTGGCTTGGGATGACCTTCGGCTGGCAAATAACCTTTATGCTTGCATTCCCTGCGAGGTAGTTCCGTTAAGCGCAACAGCTTCGGTGTGGGGAGTAGGCGGAGTAGGATCCGGTTTGGGAGGAGCCATTTTTCAATCGCTTTCAGGGATTAGCTTGGAAGAAGGCCTAATGCTGTTCAGAACCAGAAAAGTGGCATGTTTTACTACTTGCTATTCGTCTTAAATGATCGTTTTTATACATTTGAGGTTATATTAGTGCCCATATTTTCTAAAAAAAAGTAAATCTTGAAGCCTACAGACATTTCCAACCCTGAGTATTTTCATAAGGTAGTGGATTGCCAGCTTGCCTGTCCTGCTCATACTCCCGTTCCCGAATACATCCGGCTTATTGCTGCTGAGCGTTATACAGATGCCTACATGGTGAACTGGGAATCAAATGTTTTTCCCGGTGTGCTCGGACGAACATGCGATCGCCCTTGCGAGCCAGCTTGTCGAAGAGGGCGTGTGGATGAAGAGCCTGTAGCGATATGCCGGCTAAAACGGGTTGCGGCTGATAATAAAGGAGATGTGACCAGCAGAATGCCGGTCATTAAAAAACAGAAGAATGGCAAAAAGATTTGCCTCGTTGGCGGTGGCCCGGCTTCATTGACCGTCGCGCGTGATCTTGCCCCGCTTGGATACGAACTACATGTATTCGATGAGTGGCACAAAGGAGGTGGCATGATGCGCACCCAAATACCCGGTTTCCGCTTGCCCGAAAGTGTGCTTGACGAAGAGGTGGGTTATATCCTTAATATGGGCATATACACCCATTTCAATCATTACGTTTCCAGTATGAAAGAAATACTCTTTCAGAATTATGACGCAGTATTTGTTGGCACGGGCGCACCAAAAGGAAGAGACCTGATTTTACCCGGCAGGGAAGAAGCAAAAGCCAACGTACAAATTGGTATTCAGTTTTTGGCCGGCGTAGCCTTCGAACATATAAAAAGTATCGGAAAGAAAGTAATCATTTTAGGCGGTGGTAATACTGCTATGGACTGCTGTCGAACCTCCCGAAGATTGGGCGGAGAAGATGTTAAAGTATTAGTCCGCAGTCCACTGGCAGATATGAAGGCTTCTGCCTGGGAAATTGAGGATGCGAGGTCGGAAGATATTCCAATTCTCAACAACATGCCTCCGAAAGAATTTGTGGTAGAGAATGGCAAGCTCAAAGGAATGATCTTTGGAAAAGTAAAAGCCGAATATGATGCCAATGGAAAACGCTCACTGATACCTTCCGGTGAACCCGATGTTTTTATTGAAGCAGATGATGTGATTATTGCTGTAGGTCAGGATAATGCATTTCCATGGATAGAAAAAGATTTAGGCGTTGAGTTTGATAAATGGGAAGTACCCGTTCTGAACAAAGTAAGTTTTCAATCGACGTTACCCAACGTATTCTTTGGAGGTGATGCTGCCTTTGGCCCGAGTAACATTATCGCCTCGGTAGCGCATGGTCACCAGGCTGCAATCTCAATCGATCAGTTTTGCAATAACAAAGATGTGCTTGATAGACCCGCACCGACTACCAATCTTTTTAAACAGAAAATGGGCATTCATGAATGGATGTATGATAGTCCGGTGGCAGATGATGATCGCTTTAAAGTGCCGCATGCTAAAAAAGAACTGACGCTCAAAAATATTAAAGCAGAAGTAGAATTAGGCTTCGATGTGCAAACTGCTTTTAAGGAAGCGCAGCGTTGTTTGAACTGTGATATTCAAACGGTTTTCACCGAATCCATGTGTATTGAATGTGATGCATGTATGGATATTTGTCCCACTTCATCTATTACATTTACGATGAATGGTGAAGAAGATGAATTGCGTACCCGATTACTCGCCCCCGCTAATAACAAGTCACAAGACTTATATATCTCTGGTGAATTACCTACCAAACGCGTGATGGTAAAAGACGAAGATGTTTGCCTGCATTGCGGCTTATGTGCCGAGCGATGCCCTACATCGGCCTGGGATATGAATAAATTCTTGTACAACGTGACTAAAGCAACGAAGATAGTATGACAAAAGTGAGTAGGGTGAATGACCTGGTCATCCGTTTTGCTAATGTAAATGGAACTGGATCTGCCAGCGCTAACGATTTGTTTTCAAAAGCAATTTTTAGAATGGGCATTCCCCTTAGTTCTAAAAATATTTTTCCATCCAACATACAAGGTTTACCTACCTGGTATGAAGTGCGCATCAATGAAAATGGTTTCTTAGGTTATTGCGATGGCGTTGACATCATGGTGGCAGTTAATCCACAAAGTTTTACCAAAGATGTTGCGTCGGTTAATAGGGGAGGTTATTTTATTTATGACAACACTAAAAAGCTTCATCCCGAATTTATTCGTGAGGATATTAATTACATTGGAATCCCCATGATGCAGTTGTGCATGGAAAACTTTGAAGCGCCACGGCAACAACAACTGTTTAAAAACATAGTCTATGTAGGCGCCCTGGCTGCTCTGCTAAAGGTTGAATTAGAAGTGATCCGACAGATCATGCGCGAATTGTTTAGCAAAAAAGAGGAACTGATTCCACTTAATATCAAAGCATTGGAATTGGGAGCGAACTATGTTCTGGAACATTACAAAGAACCATTGAATGTGAAGGTTGAACGCAGAGACAATGTAAAAGATCAAATTGTAATTGATGGAAATACAGCCATAGCACTGGGTGCAATTTACGCCGGTGCAACGGTAGCAGCGTGGTATCCCATTACACCTTCTACTTCTGTGATTAGTTCATTTGAAAAATACTGTAAGCGGTTAAGAGTAGATGCAGTTACAGGAAAAAATAAATTTGCCATCATTCAGGCGGAAGATGAGCTTGCCGCAATCGGTATGGTAATCGGTGCGAATTGGAATGGTGCGCGTGCCTTTACATCAACCAGTGGTGCCGGTATTTCATTGATGTCAGAATTTCTTGGGCTCGCCTATTTTGCAGAAATACCGTTGGTATTGATTAACGTTCAGCGTGGCGGACCTTCAACAGGTATGCCGACTCGCACTCAACAATCCGACATATTTATTTGTGCGTATGCTTCACATGGTGATACCAAGCAAGTACTTTTGTTTCCGAGCACGCCAGCCGATTGTTTTGAGATGACTGCTCAGGCATTTGATTTAGCCGACCGTTTGCAAACACCAATTATTGTGATGTCCGATCTCGATTTAGGTATGAACAATCATTTATCTCCTCCATTGAAATGGGATGATAAGAAGCAATATGATCTTGGTAAGGTATTGAGTAATGAAGACCTGGAGAATATGAAAACGTATGGTCGCTATCTTGATGTAGATGATGATGGAATTTGCTACCGAACGCTTCCGGGTACACATCCTACCAAAGGAGCGTTCTTTACACGTGGCACATCGCGTGATGAGTATGCTAAATACACAGAAGACCCTGCTACTTATGTACGCAATATGAAACGCTTACAGAAGAAATGGGAGACAGTAAAAAGTTATGTTCCCGGCCCTGCATTCCATCAATCAAAAAGTAAACATCCGCTGGGTGTAGTTTACTTTGGAACGTCCATGTATTCTACGTTGGAAGCAGTTAATACATTAGCAAAGCAAGACATTCATTTTGATGTGATGCAGATCAAAGCCTTTCCTTTTAATAATGATGTTAAAAAATTCTTTGAAGAGCATGATCAGGTCTTTGTTGTCGAACAAAATCGGGATGCCCAGTTTCGTTCCTTGCTCGTCAATGAATTAGACTTGTTTCCTAACCGTTTACTGAGCGTTTTAAATTTTGACGGTATGCCAATTACAGCTACCCAAATTTTAAAACAAATTAAAAAACAATTGCCTGAACTAAAGGCAATGAGTGTCAACCTATAATAGACGCTGAATGACTTATATAAAATCTAAAATTCGCCATCCGCAACAACCAAAAAATAAGATTGGTTATGTTAAAGCTGACTATGAAGGTGCACTTTCAACATTGTGTGCAGGGTGTGGCCACGATAGCATTAGTGCTGCCGTAATTCAAGCTTGTTACGAAATGTCCATTGAACCTCATCGGTTAGCCAAGGTATCTGGCATTGGTTGCTCATCTAAAACCCCTACTTATTTTTTGGGTAATTCGCATGGTTTTAATTCCGTGCATGGTCGTATGCCGTCAGTGACTACCGGAGCCAACATGGCCAATCGTGATTTGATTTACCTGGGTGTTTCGGGTGATGGTGATACGGCTTCCATTGGGTTGGGTCAGTTTTGTCACGTTATCCGCAGAAATTTAAACATGACCTACATAGTCATGAACAACGGGTGCTATGGCTTAACAAAAGGCCAGGATTCCGCCACCGCTGATTTTGGATCTGTGAATAAATCCGGTATAGAAAATCCATTTCCTGCTATTGATTTGGCTGGCTTGGCGTTAGAGCTGGGTGCTACCTTTGTTGCACGCAGTTTCTCAGGCGATAAAACTCAACTCATACCCCTTATCAAAGCGGCCATGTCGCATCGTGGTTTTGCTTTCTTAGATGTAATCTCGCCATGTGTAACCTTTAACAACAACCCAGGTTCGACTAAATCGTATGATTTTGCCCGTGACCACATTCATGCAACTTCTGCTCATGACTTTGTACCGCAAGAAGAGGAGATCGTTGTTTCGTACCCCGAAGGAAGTTATGCCAGCGTAACACTTCACGATGGCTCTTCAATACAGTTACATAAGTTAAACTCGAATTGGAATCCGATTGATCGCAACACAGCCGTTAATCGATTGCAGAAAGCTAAGATCGATGGAGAAATCTTAACGGGACTTCTTTATGTTGATAAAGACAGCAGAGACCTACACGAAGTTATGAATTCTGTTGATCAACCCTTGAATACCCTAACGAAGGAAAGCTTATGTCCGGGAACAAGTGTATTGAGTAAGATCAATGCTGGGTTTAGATAAGAACTTGTTTAAATTGAGATATCAAAAACCGACTTTATCATGCAATACAAACCCAATGACCTCCGGTATCAAAAAATGGAATATCGCAGGTGTGGAAATAGCGGATTGAAATTGCCTGCTATATCGCTGGGCCTCTGGCACAACTTTGGTCATATTGATGTGTTGGAAAATGCCCGAAATATTTTACGGGTGGCTTTTGATAATGGCATTACTCATTTTGATTTAGCTAATAATTATGGTCCTCCTGCCGGTTCAGCAGAAGAAACTTTTGGACAAATATTCAAGAATGATTTTTTCCCTTACCGTGACGAATTGGTTATTTCAACAAAAGCAGGCTGGGGTATGTGGCCTGGACCTTATGGAGATTGGGGATCAAAAAAATACCTGGTGTCAAGTCTTGATCAGAGTTTAAAGCGGATGGGCCTTGAGTATGTAGATATATTTTATCATCACCGCCCTGATCCAGATACGCCTTTGGAAGAAACCATGACTACCCTTGACTTAATGGTCCGACAGGGAAAAGCTCTCTACGTTGGGATTTCCAGCTATCGACCGGAAGAAGCTGCAAAAGCGATTGCGATTTTAAAGCAATTAGGCACACCCTGCTTAATTCATCAACCAAAATATTCCATGTTCGAACGTTGGGTGGAAGATGGACTGCTGGAAGTGTTGGAAGAAAATGGAGTAGGATGCATCCCGTTTTCTCCATTGGCTCAAGGGTTACTCACCAACAAATATTTAAAGGGCATTCCTGTAGGTTCAAGAGCATCCAGCCATCGAGGTAACGGAGCCATTGATGAAGGACAGGTTTCCGATGAGAAAATTAATAAAGTACGTCAGCTAAATGTGTTGGCGGAAGAACGTGGACAGAACCTGGCACAAATGGCACTTGCCTGGATATTGAAAGACAAGCGTGTTACTTCTGTTCTGATCGGTGTAAGCAGACCCGAACAAGTATTAGATTCTATTCGTTGCATCGAAAATTATTCTTTTACAAGTGAAGAGCTTAACAGAATAAATAATATTTTAAAGTAACAGTCGAAAGCCTGTAGTGAAAAATTGGATCATGAAAATCAACAATTTAAAATTAATCTACTCAAAAAAAACAGCATATGAAATCTAAAAATCTTTTTATTATTATTCTATTTGTTTGTTGTCAAATGGCCATGGCACAGGTAAAACAATTTAAGGCTTTGCTTGTAACAACCACCAAAGGATGGCATCACGAATCAATACATTCAGGAGTGTTAGCCATTCAGCAATTGGGGGTTAAAAATCATTTTGAGGCGGTGTTGTTTGAAAACCCGGGAGGATTTACCGATAAATATCTCGAACAATTCAAGGTCGTTATTTTTCTAAATACTACCGGGGACATTTTAGATACGGCGCAGCAAAAAGTAATGGAACGTTTTATCCGATCAGGGAAGGGTTTTGTGGGTATCCACAGTGCATCGGATACAGAATATGATTGGGAGTGGTACAACAAACTGGTAGGCAGGATGTTTAACATTCATCCGGTAATCCAAACCGCCAAAGTAAATATTATTGATCCCGCTTTCCCCGGATTGCAGGGTTTTGCAGGCAATAAATTATGGACGGACGAATGGTATGAATTCGGACCGGAGAAGATCGCTGGTCTCCAATATGTTCTCGCCATTGATGAAACTTCCTATGATCCAAAAGTGCAGTGGGGCAGTAAAATTGGTAATGGCATGGGAAAATTGCACCCGGTTGCCTGGTATCACGATTATGATGGTGGTCGTGCTTTCTATACTGCTCTTGGTCACATGCCTTCGGTTTATAGTGACCCTATATTTTTAAACCATCTGCATGCAGGCATATTTTGGGCGGCCACCGGGAAGAAATAATGATAATTATAGAGGGATGCACATTGATCCTAAGCAAAATGTTTATTAAAGTAATATGAAAATGATAACCATCCTTTCTCTGTTCTCAATGTTTTTTATTTCGTCAGTAGGTGGACTCCGCGAAGGCAGTAATCTTTTTTCAAATTGTAATATTGCCCTCGATGCAGAAACGGGTAAAATGAAATGGCATTTTCAGGCTGTCCAGCATGATCTGTGGGATCGTGATTTTCCCTGTCCTCCAAACCTGACCACGATCAACCACAATCTAATTTACATCTCCATATTCATTGGGAGTTTTCTTACCCGCTTGCCAGTAAGGTCAAAAATAGCATTGGCCAACGCTGGGGCCACCGTGGGTAAGCCTGCCTCACCGGCACCATCGGGTGGTGCGTCACTGTCCAGAATATAGGTTATAATTTCCGGGCATTGGTTAATTTTGAGCAACGGGTAGGTATGAAAATTTTGTTCAACGATGGCTCCTTGTTTTACAGTCAGGCCAGCATATACCGCACCCAATCCCATAACAATGGAACCTTCAACTTGCGCTCTTACCGTGTCGGGATTTATGCAAATGCCTAAGTCGATTGCAGTTGTTATTCTGGTGGGAACGATTTTATTGCCTCTCTGTTCAACTTCAAC
>JAYWDP010000105.1:0-2425 GCA_043779775.1 Cyclobacteriaceae bacterium | reverse complement strand
GTACGGATTGATGAGGGGGAAAAGGAAACGAGGTCAGCAAATGTGGCGTAAGCTCTTTACCGCTTGTTCCTTTTCTCTACTCTACTGCCTTGGTGGCCAGAATAAACTCTGCCTATGATGTCTCTGCGGTTGAGCAAAGAATAGGTCACGGACATATCTTCTTCTTCAGGTTCTCTTCAATCCTCAGTCCCAATTCTTCTGACCTCTTTAAGTCTTTGCAGGCGGCAGTTGCATTTTTAACATTTACATGAGCCATGGCACGATTAAAAAATGCCAGCGCATAGGTGCCATCCAGGATGATGGCCACGTTGTAATCGTCAATGGCTTCGTTCCAGTTTTTCATTTTTGACATGATGTTGCCGTGACTCAGCCAGGCCCGTTCATTTTTGTCATTGATTTCAATGGCTTTCGCAAAATCTTTCAGCGCACCGGAGAGGTCTTTCATTTTTTCTTTCACCAGTCCACGGTTAATAAAATTTTCTTCATCCAGGGGCTCCAGTCTTACCACCTCATCGTAATCTTCCAGTGCCCCTTTCAAATCATTTTTCAAAAGCCGCTGATAGCCACGTTCGGCGAGCGGGAAGGGGAGGTCCTTGTTTTTTTCTATGGCTTCGCTCAATAGAATTTCCGAGGCTGAAGTTTCTCCCATCGCGGATTTAACGGTAGCCATGTTGTGGAGTGCCAGGCTGTTGTCAGGTTCGAGTTTTATAGCTTCCTCCAAATCAGCCATAGCGCCTTTATAATCCTTGCGGTCGAATTTTATGGTGCCCCGGTTGATCCAATAGCTTGGATTGTCGGGTGCAAGATGGAGAGCGGAATCCATCCAGGAAATGGCCTTGTCATTTCGATTTACCTTGGTCTCAATGAGACCGAGGTAATTGAAAATCTGGTCTTTGCCTGTGTGGGAGGCTGTAAAAATCTTGGTGGCTCCGGCGTTATATTTTTCCTGTCGGTAATAGATCGTATTGGTTTCAACCGGCGGCAAGGTGAGCAGCATTAAAAAATCCTGCCGGGCAAGGAGATATTGACCTGACTCAAAGCGGAGTATCGCGCGACTAAAATGCGCTTCCGGGTCATTAGGCTTAAGGTCCACATACACATTATAGTCTGTCAGTGCTTTGGCCCTTTCTCCAAGGTGTTCGCGGGTGATTCCGCGCAAGCGATATGCCTCAGCATAGAGGGGATCAATACGCAGGCATTCAGTGAAATGCGCCTGTGCAGAGAAATACTCCTTCTTTTCCAGAGAGACCTCACCTTTTTCGAAGTACTCGGTCGCCGTCAGCCTTTTCTGTGCTTTAGTCGAGGTGCCTATGGTCAGAAGAAACGCAAGTATGCAAATGATTTTTCTCACTACTTGTTCTAATTCCCAATAAATTTCAACCTTCTTTTCAATTCTAGTGTTAAATATGCCAGGGAAAAGAAAATAAATTTTCCTATGAGTAATTGGGGCTGGAAAAGGCAAATTCGCCTCTCTTCCACACCAGCCTGATGAGAAACGGCAGACATCCTTCATCCGTTCATATAAAAAAGGTGTTTGAACTAAATCTTTATTCTCCGACATTGTCAGGGATTAATCAATGCACACTATGAAAAACAATCGCAGAAGTTTCCTGAAATCATCCTCTTTTGCAATGGCCGGACTCGGCCTGACCGCCCTTATCCCATGGGATGTCCTGGCTAAACAAAAAGCAGCCATCGGCGCCAACGGGAAAATAAATGTGGGCGTCATCGGCATCAGCGGTATGGGGTGGTCCGATCTCACTTCGATGATTAAGATTCCAGAAGTCCAGGTAGTAGCTATTTGCGATGTAGATGAAAATGTTCTCAACTGGAGGAAATTTGAATTAGCTAAAAACGGCATTAAAGTAACGGCCTATATCGACTACCGAAAAATGCTGGAAAACAAAGATATCGATGTCATCATTATAGGCACGCCGGACCATTGGCATTGCCTCATGATGACCGAGGCTTGTGCGGCGGGTAAGGATGTATATGTGGAAAAGCCCATTGGGAATTCCATTCAGGAATGTAATGCAATGGTGGCAGCACAACAGAAATACAATCGTGCGGTGCAAGTTGGACAGTGGCAGAGAAGCGTTCCTCATTTTGTGGACGCTCTGAATTATTTAAAATCCGGGAAGCTAGGTAAGATCAGGACTGTAAAAGCCTGGGCCTATCAAGGTTGGATGCGCAACATAGATACCAAACCCGATGGCAATCCGCCGGAAGGAGTTCATTACGACATGTGGCTCGGGCCAGCTACGAAACGACCTTTTAATCCAAACCGTTTTCATTTCAACTTCCGTTGGTTCTGGGATTATGCGGGTGGGTTGATGACTGATTGGGGCGTTCACCTGATCGATTATGCCTTGTTGGGTATGGATGCAAAGTTTCCCAAATCTGTAATTGCCAGCGGCGGAAAATT
>JAYWDP010000104.1:0-2428 GCA_043779775.1 Cyclobacteriaceae bacterium | reverse complement strand
CACGAGCCTGTCAAATGCTTTCATGGATCCAATGTTTTCCAGGGCTTTCCTTTGGCTTTCACGGCCATTCTGGAGTGTGAGTGCCTCCACCACGGGAACACGGAAATCTGTTGTTTCAAATTCAAAGGACTTTACCCTTGCCAACTCAGCCCGGGTGGAGTCGTCATACCTTGTTGCATCAGTAAATTTCTTATTGAGCAGGCACCATGAAGTAAGTTTTGCATAAGCCGTGACAAGATTCCTGGTATTGGCAAACCGTCCAATGAGTCGGAGAGACTCCGCGCTCCTGCCCCGAACAGCCAGTTCACTAGCGATGATCATGATGCTGTTATAGAACGGAATAGTCTCTTCACCAAAATCTACTCCTCTCACAAATTGCTTGAATTTCAGTGCTTTGGCAAGCCGGAAGGCATTCAGTGTATCTTGCCGTTCAAAATAATTTCGGATAAGCTTCATTTTTATCCAGGCATCGTCGAGATCAAAGCCTGATTGTGTGATCAGGGAATCCACCGTGACAAATATCGCGTGGGCCGGTTCCTTGTAATCCAGAAAAACGCGAAATCCCAATTGTCCTTCAAAACTGAAGTAATTGTTTACCCATGCAATGACCTGGTCGTAATCTGCGGGGCTCCTATAATATTTTGAAAACAATTGATTTCTGATCATGAATTTAAAAAAGTAGTTGCCGTAGAAGCGGATTGTACTTGTCCCCATGACGGGCTCCACCGTTTTGAAATGATCCGGGAAGAGGAACAGGTGCTTTCTGGCCACTGATCTTTTCTCTGACTCAAGCCAGGAAGCCTGAGCATCGAGCTCAATTTTCTCTTCGGTGTATGAATTTGAAACTTTTCCATAATAGACCAGTGCGGTGCGAAACAGACTGTCTGATTTTGTTTGATGACTTCTGCCCCACCTGGCGGCATTTTTTGCCTCGAGTATTCCCTGGTGCTTGTAAAGAAGGGCCAGGTTGAAATTCAGTGCATCGGGCGACTTCAACTCGCGTTGGCTGAGTTCCCGTGCTACATCAAAGAGCTCTGCGACAAGGTGCTCCTCAAAGAATTTCAGCCCATCGTTGAAATTGCCGTGCTTGCTAAATTTTACGATGCTTACGATGTCCGGAACTGCAACCCTGTTAAGTACTTCCTTCAGGTATACATGGGCGGGGATACCAAGGTTCTTGCTGTAAGCGGTGACAAATTGAATGAAGGCATTTCGGTGTCCGTTTACATGGAAAAAAGTGGCGATTTGCGCGGAGTTATTAAAACTCCGGTCATAATTCTGATTGCTTTTCTTCAGACTGTCCAGGCATTGTAGTGTCCTTTCTACATTGCCCCGTGCTGCGTAAAAGTAGGCCATCATCTGGTACCCACCATTGTGGGACATTGTTTGAATGTAGCCCATTGGAATAGTTTGCCGGCTGGGGAACCATTCCTCAAACTTTTTCCTGGCCTGGGGCCGGTTCTCCAAGGGTGACAAAGAATCAATCAGGGCCTGAATCTGGGCTTTTGAGACCGCTTGGTGGTTCATGATGTCTGTGACGGCCGTGTGAAGCGCCTTCATATCCATAGATTTTGGCCGGTGGGCATTTGAAAAAATCCGGCGCACGAGCCCAGCCTGGCTCCTCACATTTCTTGTGCGTTCCATCAGCATGCGTGGATCGCTGATGGAATACAGGACGTATGATTGGTTCCGTACCTGATCATTGAGATTATTAAGGTGGGCGTTGAGCGCAAGTACATCAGCGGAATCGAGGTGTGAACCGGAACTTTGGATAAGACTGTCAGCCAGGTATATCGTTGGAATGAGGATGGGAGGGTAATGGTTGGGATTATTGGCTATGCCAATGGAATTGAGCGAAACTTCAATCTGCTGTTGCTCAGGAAGGGTTCTAATGGCCCGCATGTAGAAACCAGGCCTCATCCGTTCAGACTCAACCAGAAATCCTGCCTTATTGCCGGGCCCCACCTCATTGTCAGTCAGAAGTGCCTCTCCCTCCGCCAGGACCCGCTCCAGGACGTATTCATTTCTTTGTATCCTCCATTGGTAAATAAAGAGCCCGCTTAGTACAAGCACGGCTGCCAGGGCGGCTGCCATACCGATGCGGCCGGCGCCATATTTCATGAAAGTGCGGGTGATCAGTAAGCGGAGTGCGCTCTTTCTCAGGAAATCGCGGCAGTTCCTGAGCACGGCAGAGGATTGCTTCAGCTTACCCGCTTGCTCACGTTCACTATCATTATAGCGGTTGATCCAGTACTGGTTCGGCCGGCAGTTCTTGTACCAATTTTCAAAATAGGTTAACGGCCCGATGGGCAGGAGGAAGTCCTCTGATTTTCCGTGGTCAATCCAACGGTTAACCTGCTGCTGGAAGTCCAGGAAGGTGACGTAATACTCATATTCCTTGTCCGACCATTTTTTCAGCAGTTTCCAG
>JAYWDP010000103.1:0-2433 GCA_043779775.1 Cyclobacteriaceae bacterium | reverse complement strand
TCGCGACTGACTCTTTGCACTTCGCTTCACGCACTTTGCTTAAATCGTGATAGCCCACCGCTACAAACATATCGTACTTGGCAGGAGCATACTTTTTTTCGATATCATAAAACGATACCACCGGCAACCCATGAAACATCTCCTGAGTTTTATATTTTTCGTCAACTACAAAAGCCACTACTTTAAAACCACACTCTTCGGTGGCATAGTAGTAGAGTACATCGGCAATCTTACCGATACCGAAAATGATAAGGTCTTTTTTCATACAATCGCAGCTAACTGTTTCCGGTCAATTTTCCCATTTCGATTTTTGGGCAGGGAGTCCATTAATTGAATCGTAGGAATCATGTAAGAAGGTAAAATGGCTTTGATATCACGTTGAATTTCTTTGGGATCTTTCTCCTTATCCGCGACGCTGACAAAGGCTTTTATTTGTCCCAATTCCGGTGTTATTTTCTCATAAATCACACCTACTTCGTTTATATAATCCAGGCTGCTGAATGCCGCCTCCACTTCTTCCAATTCTATCCGGTAACCCATGTGCTTTATCTGGTTGTCAACTCTTCCTTTAAAAAAGAGATACCCATTTTCTGCCCGTTCAACAATATCGCCCGTCTTATACATAAGTTCATGATACTCTTTGTCTGGATTTTGAATAAAAGATGTGGAAGTGCGTTCTGCATCATTAAAATAGCCCAGGCCCACACACGGACCGATAAGGGCCAATTCACCATAATTGGGATTCCCCTCAACAGACGGAATAATCTCATATCCAAAATTGGGTGCGATATAACCCAGTGGAGCCAGCTCAGACATGTTTTCAAAATCCTTTTCAGTAATGGTGTAAGATGAGCAGATGCAAGTACACTCGGTAGGTCCATATACATTAAACAAGGTAATCCGCTCACCTACAAGATCAAACAGTTGCTTCAATTTGTTCTTGGGGAAGCCTTCCCCTCCAAAAGCAATCCGTCGGACAGTTAGAAAATCAGCTTTTGCCAACGTCTTCGTTGTCAGCAGGTAGACGAGAAGCGATGGCACTGAAAACCATATGGTACATCTTGTTTGGTTAATAGCCTGCACCAGCAGCTTTGTGTTCTTTACGATTCCATGATCCAGAGGAACCAGTGTTGCACCTGAAAAAAGTGACGTATAAAAATCAAACACTGAATTATCAAAATAAATAGGGTTGACATTAGTGAAAATGTCATCGTCCGTAATGTCAAATGTCTGCCGTCCCCATTGAATAAAGTTCAATACATTATTGTGGCTCATGACAGCGCCCTTTGGAAAACCGGTCGAACCTGAAGTGAACATGATATATGCTGGCTCACCACCGTGAACACCTTGTGTTAAATCCATATTGCCATGTTCCAGGGTATTCACAGCGTCCAGAAAAGTCGGGGCATGGTAGTGAATCCGGGAGATAGCAGCAAATGTCTTCTTTATTTCCCCGATTATATCAAGTTGATTATCATCATAAAAGATTGCCACAGGGTGGCAAGTCACAATTATTTTCCTCAACCTCTCCCAGGGATTTGTATGATCCAAATTGGTGTAGGTCACTCCAGTCTTCAAGCAGGCCAACATCAAAGAATAAGCATACGGAGACTTATCATTAAAAATAGCCACCACATCTCCCTTGCGGATGTTGTTCAGCAATAAGAAGCGGGAAATCCTATTGGAAAGTTCGTTAATCTCACGATAGGTATATTTTTTTCCATCCAGGTACGCTAATGCAATCCGTGAAGCACTTTGTTCAGCCGTTGAATAGAAGGCCATTCCCAGATTATGAAGATAGGTTGTTCTGTTCACCGCCTTTTAAATAATCAATCCTCCATCCAATTGCAAAATCTTACCATTATAGTAGTCGTTACCGATAAGAAATTCGGTGGCCGACAATAGTTCTGACAACTCACCCAATCGTGCTATAGGCACCGACTTTTCCCACTTTGACAACATGGCTTCACTAAGACTTTCACGTGTGGAGGGCGTATTGAAAAAACCAGGTGCGATACAAACACTTCTGATCTTAAACATGCCCAATTCCTTACTCCACGTTTTGGTCAGTGCCTCCACGGCTGCCTTCGTAGCTGAATAGGCCGACTGCCCCATATTACCCTGAGCAGAAATTGAACTGATATTGATAATGACCCCTTTTTCTTTCTTACTCACCATTTGGTCCACTACGTGGGATGTAATATAGAAAACAGCATTCAGGTTCAAATTCACCACGCGGTTCCAGTTTTCCACGTTGTGTTTTCGGTCGGGGTGCATCAGACTCACCAACAGCTCGCTATGGATTATACCAGCATTGTTGATCAACACATTGATGCCGCCTTCTTCCTGAAATACCTTCTCCACTACCTGCTTTACTTCTGTATAATTGGTAACATCGCACTTGAATGTACGGAGGTTATCCCGATGCGGGAT
>JAYWDP010000102.1:0-7185 GCA_043779775.1 Cyclobacteriaceae bacterium | reverse complement strand
TCGGATCATTGGCCTCGATCATGCTTTTTTTCTTAACTCTTCAAAAATAATCTAATTTGGATTGTGGCTTTACATCTTCCTGCGGAGTTTGGAAATTATATGAAGGCCCGGCTAGGCCCGGACTTCAGCGACTTCCATGCGTCCCTTGAACAAGCTCCGCCCGTCAGCATACGGTACAATCCAGCTAAATCCGGTTCCCTTTCCGGTGAGGCAGTCGCCTGGTGTGATTCTGCCCGTTACTTACCTGAGCGTCCATCATTCACGCTGGATCCCCGACTTCATGCTGGCATGTACTATGTTCAAGAGGCCAGCTCTATGTTTTTGGAGCAAGGGATCAGAAAATCAGTTAATTTAAGCAAGTCTCTCAACGTGCTTGACTTGTGCGCCGCCCCCGGAGGGAAATCAACGCATATTCTGAGTTTACTTTCACGGGAGAGTCTGTTGATTTCTAATGAAGTGATCCGAAGTCGTGCTTCCATCCTTTCAGAGAATTTGCAGAAGTGGGGGCATGAAAATGTGATCGTCACCAACAGTGACCCTTCCGATTTTCAAAACCTTCCTGAATTCTTTGATCTTGTCGTCGTAGATGCTCCTTGTTCGGGAGAAGGACTTTTCCGCAAAGAACCGGAAGCCATGAAGGAATGGTCAACTAAAAATGCGGAGAACTGTACTGTACGGCAAAGAAGAATTGTGAGTGATGTTTGGCCCTCGTTAAAACCGGGTGGTGTTTTAATTTATTCCACCTGCACGTACAACGAAAAGGAAAATATCGAAAACCTTGCCTGGCTGAAGGCCCAACATGAACTTGATTTTATAAAACTAGAAATAAAAGAAGAGTGGAATATTGAAGTTGTTGAAAAAGATAATGCCATTGGGTATCAGCTTTTCCCGCACCGGGTGAAGGGAGAAGGATTCTTTATGTCGGTGATGAGAAAAAGAGGTAACCATACTTCTTCATTGAGAGCAAAGGATACCCTGAACTACCCTTCCAGAGCTCAGATCAAAGAACTCTCACCGTGGATGAAGTCTCCTGAAACACAATGCTTTTTTTTACATAACCAAACGGTGCGCATTCTTCCTGCCAATAAAATCACCGAACTTCAGATTGCCTTAAACCGGCTCAATGTCCTGACGGCCGGAACACCTGTGGCGGAAATTATGAGGAACAAGTATGTGCCCGATCATGCCTTTTCATTATCAACGCAATTGAGAAAAGAGAATTTTAACTTCCTTTCTTTAGAAAAAGAGTTGGCACTCGAATACCTCAGGAAAAATACCTTTCATTTAGAATCGGAACATGTAGGTTTTGTGCTTATCACCTTTGAGGGACTTCCATTGGGGTGGGTAAATATACTTCCCAACCGTTTTAATAATTTGTATCCGGCGGCGTGGAGGATACGGATGACTTGAGCGCAAGCAGAGATCTTCTCAGTTTCGCACAAAAATGAAATAAAAGGGTTCACGGTAGAGTAGAGAAAAGGACCAAGCGGTAAAGGGCTCACGCCTCATTTGCAGACCTCGTTTCCTTTTCCCCCTCATCAATCCGTACGTGCAGTTTTCCCACATACGGCATATAAACGCACGTCTCGTGGCATACCAAAGCCGCTAAGTCGCTAAGTGAATACAGCCGTGCACTTTACTTTGTGTCTTTGCGCCTTTATGTGAAATTGTATTTTGTATTTTTGAATTAATCTCTCCCGGGCATCTTCATTTCCTTTATTCTGACGGTCGAGTCGCATCGACTGGTCCTTGTCCTTTTGATAGAGTACTTCCTGTGCCATGCCACCTTCCATAATAGTCAGCCGGTTGCCTCCTTTAATTTTTATTGTGAATCCTTTGGGCTTCATTGAATTCAAAGATACACAATCGACAATTTGCCTGATCCTTTAAGTATTTTGACAAGCCATCGATATAAATCGATCTATTTTTTCAGAGTAGATATGTAAAACACAACAGCCCATATATCTTCCTCATTTTCGATCTTCTTCTTGAAGGAGGGCATATCGTCGCGGCCTTCTGAAGTCTTGTAAAAAATATCAGATTCTGTTTGAGCCCCAAATGCATCCGTCGTAAAGTCTCCCGGAAAAGTCTTCAGTTCCGCAGCTTTAGTTCCATCCCCCTCGCCGCTTTTTCCATGGCATGACTTACAATGCTTGGCATAAACTCCCTTGCCGATATTCAGATTCTCAGCATTGTTCTTTATCGGGTTCTTTACCTTCTTAGCACTTTCAGGAACGCTCCATGGCTTGGGCTTTTCTTGTGCGTGAGCCTGAAAAGCTAAAAGGAAGCTTGAAAGCAGAATTATGATGGATGCTTTGTAAAATGGAGTAATGATTTTCATAAGTATTCTATTTATGCGTTTTGTTTAAGACTATTCCTATAAATTCTTTTTAAGATCAAAACATTATAAAACAGGTACGCAATCACCCCCCAAACCAGAAATATGACAAAATTTGGAAATATCAGTAGCCAAATAGGTGCTTTGTCGCGTGTTGACCATAGGGTGCGCTTGGCAAAGAAGTCATCATGCTCTTCTAACGGCAAGCCCCATGCCACGTTTTGCGTAGTGGTAAGATTGCCGTAGTCGTCATTGTCTTCAATGGTGGCTCCAACTGCAATGACCCCTTTGTCATCACCGGGGATGCTGGCCTCAAACGATACCGAGACGGCCCCATTCTCATCTGTGGTATAGGTATCCTCACCAATAATTAGTTTACCAAAATGTCGATTAATAAAAGCCTTTAGCTCAAGATCGGATACGTTCTCCCACTTACCCCTTTGTCGCTCCTGAATTGTTATCAAAATCTTACGCGTACTGTCTTGCTCATTGGTTTCGACTTTCAAGTTGCTCCGTTTAATGGTAATAACCTTTTTTGTGTCTCTTACTTTGTCGTCACTTTTGATTCTTGCAATGAAAGTGTATTGATCAAGGCTATCCCATGCAGGTTTGAATTTTGCAGGAAGGATGTAAGAACCCTCGCCTTTAATATTTGTCGTGGCATTCCCCATCATCCCAAGTTTGGTTTCCTCATTGAGAAATAGATTTACAATCACCCACTTTACTGGTTCCCACCGGCTATCCTTCTTGACCCGAACCCGCGTTGTTAAATAAGGCAGCTCTCCATTGACCTGAAAGTAATTGAGCTCAATCCTTGGCGAAAGTCTGACCGTATCATCCTGGCTAATAACCATACGTGGTACAAGCAAAACGGAAATGGTTGCAAACAAAGTGATGGCCCTATTTAGAAGGAAGTGTCTCATTGGCATTGACCTGGTTTGATAAGACCTCATCAATTGGTATGATGGGAAAAATTCGGATAAACAGTGTAATCAGCAGCATAGCACCTGCAAGTGATCCCATCGTAATTGCCCATTCTTCCCAAGATGGCAGATAGTGCCTGTAGGAATCAGGAACATCAGTCATAGGAAGGAAGGGATGGAGGAGCGTGGGCGTTACAATGAGGAATCGTTTAAACCAAGCTCCCACTACGACCATGATCCCCACCACAAACATAGGCAAAGGTTTTCGTCCTTTGGGGAACAACAATACCATCACCGGCATGACCATGGAGATGAGAATGACAGGCCAGAAAATTAAAGAGAATTCACCGGTAAATAAGGCATACAAATGATCTGCCTCTGATTTTTTCATTTTAAAGGCAGGTATCAGGTATTCATTGATGTTGAAATAAAGGTACAGGAGGCTCAACATAACAAGGAGCTTGCCCATGTGATCAAAATGTTTTTCTGTAATGAAGGGCTCAAGGTTATAGGCACGTCTTACAACATACATTGCAACCACGACGCCACCAGCCCCAACAAGAAAGGCCCCTGAAACAAAGTAGGCTCCAAAGTTGGTGCTGTCCCAACCCGGTCTGAAAGTCGTTGCAAAGAGCCAGGATGTAACGGTGTGAATAGCCAACGCAACAGGGATGATTGTGATTGACAAAATGGTGATGGCCTTATCTTTGATCCTATGTTGTTCCGGTGAATCAATCCAGAAGTTACCCAGCATCCGATAGAATTTTGTGAGTTTACTATTCGGATCCTTTGTCCTAGTGATCAGAATGCTGAGGTCAGGAAGAAGCGGAAAATAAAGTAACAAGAAACTCAAAACAAGATAAGTTGCGATAACTATGACGTCCCATAGTATTGGTGATTGAAGACGACCATAGATGAGAAGGTACATGAACCTGTCAGGCCGACCCATATCGACTATAATGATGATTGATGCAAACAGAATAGCAGATACAGCGATGATTTCAGCAATCCTGGTCAGTGGCGTGCTCCACGTTGCCTTGGTCAAACGTAAAATAGCCGTAATGAGTGAGCCCACCAGGCTAATTGCAACAAAGAACACAAAGTTGCTGATATATATTCCCCACGAAGCGTAATCGCGAAGGCCGGTAACTGACAAGCCATACTTAAGTTGTCGCACATAACCAACCAATCCCACAGCGCAGAATAGCAGCAGGATAGCAACCCACCACAGACCTCGTTTTCCAAAAGGCTGGGGTACCAGTCTTTCAAAATTTTTTTCCAGAAATGCAGACCTTTCCATGCTTTCTACTTCTTGAGCCCCTCCTCGTATTTGAATAGGCGATTGACCGGTGGCAGGTAATACACCCTGGGTTTTGTGCCAAGGTCTTCCATGAGGCGATATCCTGCCTTGTCACGAATTAATTCACTGAAGCGAACTGTTTCTGATCCATTCGTAACTGTATCTTCGTTCTCGTCTCCAAAAAAGAACACACCATTTGGACATGCCGAGACACAATGTGGCAGCTTATCGTCTCTCACCATGTCCGGACAGAAATCACATTTACTCACAGTCCCGATTTTAGGAGGACAACTTGTTTCAGGAGAGTACACCTGATCTGCTGACTCCTTCGGAATTACAGGTTTCTCCCAATTAAATATCCTTACCGAATAGGGGCACGCTGCCATACAAAAACGACAACCAATGCAGCGGTCCGTATCAATAAGTACGATTCCATCCTGCCGCTTGAAGGTTGCATCCACCGGGCATACTTTCACGCACGGCGGTTCATCACAATGCATGCAGGTAGTTGGCTGCCAATAGGGTGCAGTGCGCTCTGCATCTTTCATCGAATGAATCTTGACCCAATTTTGCCCTCCTCCTACCCAGTGCATCTTGTTGCAGGCTGTCTGGCAATTTTTCAAGTTTTTGCATCGAGAAAGATCAATCACCATCACGAACTTCTTTCCGGCTATTCCTCTTCTTGCATCCTCTGACGAAACTTTAGGCAAATCCGGAACGGGTCTGAGGTAAGCCCTGTCCATCTCAACGACAAAACCGTCGACCGACAAGAGCTTGACCGTCTCACCCGACTCTTCGGGTTCATGAACTGTGCTGTTGAATGGATTTATTTCACTGCTAAACGCTTTCCCCAAGAAGGCTCTTCGCTCAATATCGGTAGGATCACTCATAGCAGTCTTTTAACTCTTCTGATTTTTCCAAATCCAGTTCGCGACCTGGTCAGTCGTTGCTTTCACCCTTATACCTGGAATGCGGCTTACGTCAACTTCGACAAGGCACCCATCCTGCGTCAACATCTTGACCATTTTTGGTTTCTTATCCTTGCCAATAAGCCTTGACATGAGGGCTATTGATGCTGTCACGACTCCAATAAATCCAAGAAATTTTCTTCGGGATGTTTTCATATCTCAGAAGTTCCAAAGTCGCGTAATGTTGAATCCGATCCGAAGACCTTTTCCATAGGGATCATTCTGGTTGTACATGTTATTTTTCTGAGGAACGATTGCATCAAAACTAGATGCGAAAAATTGAAAAGCATGGGCGCTGGTGGCAATCTCGATACCGAATCCAATATTCGGATATGGATTGTTAGCCGTCATTTTAGTAATCGGCTGATCAAGGTTTAAAATAATTGCTGACTGAGGAGAAAATTTGTACCGCGCACCAACAGCAAGGGAAATCATATCATTTTTCATGTTAGCATTGACCACATTGTAATGCGAAATACTCGGTGCTACCTGAACAGACAGTTTTGAGGAAAATCTTCTTGCAATGATTATCTGATGGAAAAAAGAGAACCGATCAGATGCATTCCCATTTGGAAGTTCATTTACCGGCACGGCTGTCTCCATACCTGCCACGCCGTAGTATGTAACACTCACGGGAATATTGCCACCTTTGGTTTGCTGGAGAATGCCATACTTCCAGTTCAAATCCTGAATTCTGCTGTTTTTTGTAGTTCCAAACCCTACAGACAAAGGCCCTTTAAGACTTCCAATTCCAAGCTTGTCAAATATGGTATAGCTGGCTCCGATTCGAATATTACCAGGTGCCCAAAGTCCATAAAGGTCGGTGACTCCGTTGGCCATGGATCCAAATCGGTGTTGCAGAATAAATTCTAATGTGCCTTTTTTTGGCACCAAGGAAGTTTGATTGTCAATAAGGAAAGTACTTTCAAATGCAGGTCGTTCCGGTTTCCTGTTGTCTTCCTCCTGCTTGATTTCTGCTTTCACTTCTTCCTGTGCAAATACTGGCATGCATCCTAAGATCGAGACGATCAGCAGAAGTAGATACCCAAAATTCGTACGTGTTTTCATATCATGATGTGTTAGAATTATTCTAGTTGTTTTTTGCACCTTCCTGAAGCCAGGCGATAATCATATTGGCATCTCGTGATGAAAGTGGTATGCCAGGTGGCATATGTTGTTCAGAAATCTCCCGATAGAGTATTCCGGCGGTCGGAACTGTTACATTCAAAAAGCCACCCTGAACCAATGCGTTGTAAGATGCACCCAAAACCAAGGAAGGCTTTTGGGTTGGCGTGGCGTCATGACAACCTGATGATGCACAATTCTTAGTAAAGATGGGTTGGACATCATTACTTAAACTGACATTGGTAGGTAAACCGCCAGCATTTTGATCTAATTCCTTATCATAAAAGCAGCTGGTCAGTCCAAATGAAAAAAGCAGGAACCCCGATGCAATGACGATTAATTTTTTCATAAACGGTTTTTTTTAAACTGTTAGTCTTTCTTACGGAGTAGCAAATCCAAGCGAACAGTAACCTGATCTGCAATGTTGGCGGATACCAAGGCAAAGTCGGTTAAGGCGTTAAACACATAACTGGCCTGCACCCCAGCAACGGTATAGCCAGGGGATCCTGTAAAGTGTGATTGTTTCACGTA
>JAYWDP010000101.1:0-2438 GCA_043779775.1 Cyclobacteriaceae bacterium | reverse complement strand
GAACCTGAATTTTATGTAGAAGAACCAAAAAGCGATACCGATATTCTGGCGGAACAACTGGTGGAGGAAAAGGGCTTTTATGATCCTTCCCTGGAATTGAGTAATTATAAATTTCCGCCGCTTGAGTTACTGAATGAATATGACACCGGCAAAGTCCAGGTTACACAGGAAGAACTCAACCAGAACAAAGACAAGATCATTGCCACGCTGGTTAATTTTAAAATTGGCATTCAAAGTATCAAGGCGACCATTGGACCTACCGTGACGCTGTATGAAATTGTGCCGGATGCAGGTATTAAAATTTCACGGATCAAAAACCTCGAAGATGATATTGCCTTGAGTCTGGCGGCCCTGGGGATACGCATCATTGCCCCAATTCCCGGAAAGGGTACCATCGGTATTGAAGTGCCTAATAAAAACAGGGAGATGGTAAGCATTCGGTCCGTGCTATCTTCCGCTGCATTTCAAAAGTCGGATAAAGAACTTCCGGTGGCTTTGGGCAAAACGATTTCCAATGAAGTGCTGGTCATCGACCTGGCAAAGATGCCTCACTTGCTCGTGGCGGGTGCCACCGGTCAGGGTAAGTCGGTTGGATTGAATGTGATTCTTGCCTCCTTATTATACAAGCGTCACCCCAGTACTCTGAAGTTTGTGCTGGTCGATCCGAAGAAAGTGGAGATGTCGCTCTTCAGCAAGATCGAGCGTCACTATCTGGCCAAGCTGCCGAATAGTGAAGAGGCAATTATTACGGATACCAGGAAGGTTGTGCATACCTTAAATTCGTTGTGTATCGAAATGGAAAACCGTTACGAGATCATGAAAGATGCCGGCGCCAAGAATATTAAGGAGTACAACATTAAATTTATAGCGCGTAAACTAAATCCGAAAGAAGGCCACCGGTTTCTCCCCTATATCATCCTGGTGATCGACGAGTTGGCTGACTTGATGATGACCGCGGGCAAGGAAGTGGAAACACCCATTGCCCGGCTTGCCCAACTGGCTCGGGCCATCGGCATCCACCTGGTCCTGGCCACACAACGCCCTTCGGTGAATGTGATTACCGGCGTGATTAAGGCCAACTTCCCTGCGCGATTGTCTTTTCGGGTAATGTCGAAAATTGACTCCCGTACCATTCTCGATACGGGAGGGGCTGACCAGCTCGTTGGCATGGGCGATATGCTTCTGTCGGCAGGTTCTGATATCATCCGGTTGCAAAGCCCTTTTGTCGATACGCCCGAAATTGAAAAGATTTGCGACTACATTGGCGCACAAAAAGGATATGACTCCGCCTATTTGTTGCCTGAGTTTGAGGGCGATGAAGAAACCGGCGCCAGCGATGTGGATCTGTCTGATCGTGACGCGCTCTTCGAAGAGGCTGCCAGACTTATCGTTATGCATCAGCAGGGAAGCACTTCCCTTATTCAGCGCAAGCTAAAACTGGGTTATAACCGCGCAGGCCGCCTGATCGATCAGTTGGAGGCTGCCGGTATTGTAGGACCCTTTGAAGGCTCAAAGGCCCGCGAAGTCTTAGTCAAGGATGAAATGAGTTTGGAACAATTATTGAATAGTCTCAAAGAAAAACACGGCAATAATTAAATTTGGTACCAAAACATTGCTCAATTCATGAAAAAGCCGATTATAGCTATTCTTTTAACCTCGCTCGCCGGATGTCTGTATGCCCAGCAGAATGATCCGCTTGCCTTGGCGATCCTGGAGGCCATGAGCAAAAAATACAAATCCATAACGGCTTTTGAAGCCAATATCGCTTGTACGCTCTCCAATGATGTCGAGAAGGTCAATGAGGAATTTAAAGGAAAAATGACTGTCAAAGGAGATAAGTACAGGCTGACATTGCCGGAACAGGAAGTCGTGAACAATGGTACGACCATCTGGACCTACCTGCCGGATGCCAAGGAAGTAAATATTGATAATTTTGATCCAAACTCCGAGGACATCAACCCAACTAAATTCTATGAGATTTATAAAAAAGGGTATAGTTACAAATCCGACGGGGAGAAAACAGAAGGCGGTGTTCTCTGCGATGTAGTCGAACTTAAGCCTGAAAAAAAGGACCCCCAATACTTTAAGGTAAGAATGAATATTGCGAAAAAAGATAATAGTGTTCAAAGCTTTATTTTGTTCGACAAGCAGGGTAATCGTTATAAGTACACGATTACCAAATTCAACCCGGGGATTAAAGTTGATGACGTTTTTTTCACATTCGACCCGAATAAATACCCGGGGGTGGAGGTTGTTGATCTGAGATGATCCCACCATTTACGGGGACTGTCTAGCTGGTCATTTCCGTAAAAGACGTACAAATTATCCTTTGACTTTACGCAAGACTTTGCGTCTCCGCGGTCCCGATGGCTATCGGGATTTATTACCGCTGAGGCGCAAAGGCGCTGAGATTTCGCTAAGTATCAAAAGAATATTTG
>JAYWDP010000100.1:0-2441 GCA_043779775.1 Cyclobacteriaceae bacterium | reverse complement strand
AATGCCGTCCTCCACCTTTTGATGCCCCTTCTCCTGGATAGTACGTATGCGCTGGGCTTTGATATATATCTGGTCAGTGATGGAGGGAAGACGCAGGACGCGCCAGGCGGTTCCATAGTCACGCGTCTTCTTCGCGAACAGCTCTTGGCAAGCGGAGATTACCTCATTATATTGTGTGGAAGTATCAGGGTTCATACAACGGGTGCAAAATAACGCATTTTATACCAACAAAACATTGAACGTCCGCGGCAGACTCGTGGACCTGCGCGTGGCGCGGGTCATGGGCATTCTCAACGTCACCCCTGACAGTTTTTTCGATGGCGGAAAATTTATTGGAGCAAAAGAGGTGCTGGAGCAAGCAGGAAAAATGCTAACGGCGGGAGCAGATTTAATCGATGTGGGCGGCTATTCTTCGAGGCCCGGGGCGGCTGACATTTCGGAAGAGGAGGAGATGGCCCGGGTCTTACCGGCCATTCAAATCCTTGCAAAGAATTTCCCTGATGCCATCATCTGTATTGATACATTTCGCTCCCGTGTGGCCCGATTAGCGGTCGAAGCCGGCGCTTCCATGATCAATGATATCTCGGGAGGTGAACAAGATAATGCCATGTTTGAAATTGTGGCCTCCATGGAAGTACCCTATATTCTTATGCACATGCAGGGCACGCCCCAGACAATGGTTACTCTGGCACAATACGACAACCTGGTCAAAGACATCATCGATTATTTTCATAAGAAAATCAGTCTGCTTCATCAGCTGGGCGTCAAAGACGTCATCATAGACCCTGGATTCGGATTTGCAAAAACTGCGGAACAGAGTTTTGAACTACTCCATCATCTCGATTACTTTAAATCCCTGGGGTTGCCGATACTGGTCGGGCTGTCGCGGAAGTCAATGATCTGGAAAAAACTAGGAACCAATCCGGAGGACGCCCTCAACGGCACGACCGTTCTCAACACAATTGCACTTATGAAGGGTGCCAACATTTTAAGAGTCCATGATGTGAAGGAAGCTGTCGAGTGCATCAATCTTGTAAAGAAAATTGAATAGAATACATCAAAATCGATAATATTGATCGTTATATCGAATGGTATAATAAATTGCTGAAGGGCATTGCGCCCTTAAAAATTGACAAGGAAATACGCTAACCTCACCTGAGTGAAGGGAGAAAAGGTCGAAAATAAAAGATTAACTTTGAATGGTGGTTCTGGCATTTAAAATATCATTTCTCGAAGTAAGTTGGGTTGATCTTGTTGACATCAGCCTGGTGGCCATCCTCCTCTATCAGATTTACAAAATGATCCGTGGAAGCCTCGCGGTCAATATTTTTCTCGGCATCCTTTTCCTCTATCTCATCTACCTGGTGGTGCGCGCCGCACAGATGGAACTTCTTGCCACGATCCTCGGACAATTTATGGGCGTAGGAGTACTTGCGATGATTATTTTATTTCAGCCGGAGCTGAGGAAGTTTTTTATGGTGATCGGAAGGAGTACCGAATTCAATCGCGACTTCTTTAAGTCCCTCGCCAATTGGCGCAATCGCTATCACGACGACTTCGATGTGCATGAAGTCATTGAAGCCGCCAAATCACTTAAGGCAACCCGGACGGGTGTACTGATCGTTTTTTCCCGTGGCACAGAATTGAAGTCCTATATCGACACAGGTGATCCCCTGGATGCTGAGGTGAATAAAAGATTATTGATTTCCGTCTTTGCCAAACATAGTCCACTGCACGATGGAGCTGTGATCATCAATAAAGGCCGCATCAAAGCCGCCAGATGTGTGTTGCCGGTAAGTGAAAACGACCACCTGCCTCCACATTTCGGGCTTCGCCACCGATCCGGCATTGGCATGAGTGAAATGACAGACACGCTGGTGCTGGTCATTTCAGAAGAAACCGGACGCCTCATCCTGGCCCGCAACGGAAAATATTTACGCGGCCTTAAACTCAAACAAGTAGAGCAAAAAATTCTTGAGTACCTCCACCATGAGGAACCTAAAAAGTGGGATGAAATGCCCGTGGAAACGGAAACCGCCGAACCTCAGGAAGTGAAATCGTAAGTGCTGGAATCTTTACCGGTTTCTCCAGTCAGGTTTTTTATTTCAACGTGAAAAAACTCTGAAGTCGTCCTACCCTGCGGGGGATTTTCGTTCAATGTTAAGTAATTGTTAAGAATTTCCTTATCTTAGTCATTGAAAACCAAATTTTTATGTAAAATGAAAGAAGCCAGTCCTGTGAAGTTTTACTTCGCTAAGTATTTTTTTCTGGCCTTTGGATTACTGCAGTGGATGTGTGGCACGCTTCTCTTCCTTCAGGAGAACGTGGAGAAAAGCAAAAAATCTGCCCTGATTTTTTTTGTGCTTGGCCTCACCTTCATCGCCTTGTATCTATTCATTGCCGCCAAGCTGAAACGTGTAGCCATTGGAAAAAGGCGCATC
>JAYWDP010000099.1:0-2442 GCA_043779775.1 Cyclobacteriaceae bacterium | reverse complement strand
ATTGTCACGGAGCCGAAAGCTTTCATTGGTAGCCCATTGCCAAATTGACTAATTTCGACCTACTATGGGAGAATGGCTTATCGTTTTATCACTGATTGCATTCGGACTTTCCCTGATCGTTGCTGAAATTGTATTTGTGCCAGGCACCACCCTGGTGGGCATTGTCGGGTTTGCGTTTCTGGTGTTTGGTGTGAGCCTAAGTTTCCGTTATTTTGGGACCACCACAGGATGGGTCACCACCGGCGGCACAACCGTTGCCTTCTTTGTTGTATTCTATTTGTGTTTCAAGTCAAATGTGTGGAGCCGCTTTTCGTTGAATTCCAAGATTGACAGCAAAGTCAATGAGGGGGAGACGACCGGACTGGCGGTTGGCGTCGAGGGGGTGACACTTTCATCACTGCGTCCCATCGGAAAGGCCGAGTTGAATAATAAAGTGTATGAAGTGAAAACTTTTGGAAATTATCTGGACACTGGTAAAAAAATCAGGATCGTTGAAATTCTGTCAAATCAAATTGTAGTTGAACCAATAAATTAAATTATGGATATCTTTTTGTTATTACTTGTATTCGGGGGCATCGTCCTCTTTTTTATCGTGATGTATTATGTTCCGGTGGGTCTTTGGTTTACAGCCATTATCTCCGGTGTCAAGGTCACCATATTTGATCTGATTCTGATGAGGATCCGCAAGGTGCCACCCAGCGTCATTATCAACGCAGCCATTACGGCGACGAAAGCGGGCCTTCAGCTTACGACCCGTGAACTGGAAACCCATTACCTCGCAGGGGGTAATGTTCCTAACGTGATACGTGCTTTGATCTCTGCGGAGAAAGCCAATATCAACCTGTCTTTCAAACAAGCCACCGCTATCAACCTGGCAGGGCGCGATGTGTTTGAAGCCGTACAAATTTCCGTTAATCCGAAAGTCATTACTACGCCCAAGGTAGCTGCTGTGGCGGCGGATGGCATTCAGCTCATTGCCGTAGCACGTGTGACGGTGCGGGCGAGCATCGCACAATTGGTGGGAGGTGCCGGAGAAGATACGATCCTCGCCCGTGTCGGCGAAGGGATTGTTACGTCCATCGGTCAGGCACAGTCACACAAAGAAGTGCTGGCCAATCCGGACAAGATTTCAAAATTGGTGCTTTCCCGCGGATTGGACGCAGGCACTGCTTTTGAAATTCTCTCCATTGATATTGCTGATGTCGATGTCGGCGCGAACATTGGTGCCAAATTACAGACCGATCAGGCTGCTGCCGATTTGAAAGTCGCCGAAGCACGGGCGGAAGAGCGGCGGGCAATGGCCGTGGCACTGGAACAGGAGATGATTGCGAAAGCGCAGGAGGCCAGGGCAAATGTAATCCAGGCCGAAGCAGAAATTCCCAAAGCCATCGCACAGGCTTTTGTAAATGGAAATTTGGGCGTGATGGATTACTATAAGATGCAGAATGTGCAGGCAGACACCGAGATGAGACAGGCTATTTCCGGCTCAGGCAAATCAGGCGGATCGCCGAATACACCGAATAAATGATTTGGTGATTTGGTGATTGAATGATTTGGTGATTGGGGGCCGCGAGGCTCCTTTTTTTAGTAAAGTGTTTAAGTGTTGACATGTTTAGGTTATGACTGTCGTAAACATGTAAACTCTTATTCAGGGATTTAATTTATTGACCCCAGCGGGGTCAAATGTTTATAGAATTTCAAAAATTTTCGGATGGCGACCCCAGCGGGGTCGAATATTATTTGTGAAAAATGAACAAGATTTGTGTAAACGTGACAGGACTAATATTTATTTTATTTTTATTTCGGTCCATTCTGACTTCGAATGGATCAGAAACTCATTCGTATCCGTCCAATAAACTAAAGAGTTGTACTGTATGGGAAAAATGCTCATCCCGTCGATGGTGAGAAGTCCGTAGCGATTGTTTTGTTTTACGATGACCTGATGGTTGGGAAGGACTTGTAGAAATTCAAACCGTGGCTCAATCAATACCCGGCCCTTTGGATCGGCTAGCCCGTGCAGGGTGCCCAGGGTCAGCAACATAAGTTGACCAGGGAGTTTTTCAATCGAGTCATATCTCAGTTCCAGCAATACATTTCCTTCCCGACCGATCAGACCTGATTTTCCATTCCTCGTTACTTGCGCTACACTATTTTCAAAATTTCCAACCTTCTCATACGTCGGCTGAATCACAATCTGGTCCGCTGCGTTAATAAACCCCCACTTGCCCAGCAATTTAACCGCCGTGAGGCCTTCGTGAAATTCACTAATTGCTTCATAACGGTTGGCGATTCGCAACCGGCCGCGTGTATCCACAAAACCAAATTTGCCGTCACGTTTGATTCCAATGAGGCCTTCGCTTTCGCGGAATTGTTGTTGCCCGGCAGGGGAAATCACCGGCTTCATCCGGTTTACAATTTGACCCTGAAAATTAATTTCTTTCA
>JAYWDP010000098.1:0-2446 GCA_043779775.1 Cyclobacteriaceae bacterium | reverse complement strand
CAGGGAAAAAGTTTTCGACTTTTTCTTTTCCAGGAATAATGACTTGGCCAGCAATTCATAGAGGCCGAGGAGAGAATTGGTTTTTATCAGGTCGATGTAGATGACCTGCCAGGATGGACGCGCCTGTGCTACGAGGTGGGCAAAGTGGTGCAAGAGGGAAGTCTTGCCGATTCTTCTTCGCGCTACCAGCGTCAGGTTGCGTCCGTTTTTTATGGCGGCGACGAGGCGTTTGTATTCCTCCTCGCGGTCACAAAAATAATCCGGTCCCTGGTAGCCCGTTACCGGGAAAGGGTTGGAAAGGGGTTCTTCACTCATAGGGCATCATACCAAAGGTACCATACTAAAGGTATGATACAAAAGGTATTCTATAAGTTGGCTTAGAAGTGCATTGAGATAGAATGAATGTGTTCAAAAATGAACATATTTGTGCACCACAGAACAGTTCGCCATCCAAAAACCTCATTTGCGGACACCCACTGAACTGGCACAATTTTTCCTCTATTATTAAAGTACTCCTAAACTATTTCCTGTGAACGAAGGTAAAATCCTGATGATTGACGACGACGAGGACGTCCTCCTCGCCGCCAAAATGCTGCTGAAGAAATATAACTATCAGGTGATCATTGAAAAGAATCCGAACAAGATCCCGTTTCTCCTAAACAACGATACCTACGATGTGATCTTGCTCGATATGAACTTTAGCAAAGACACCACCAGCGGCAAGGAAGGCTTTGAATGGCTGGGTAAAATAAAAGAGCGCGACCCCCAGGCGGTCGTCATCATGATCACTGCCTTCGGTGATGTGGAGATGGCCGTGCGTGCTTTGAAAGACGGCGCTACGGATTTCATCTTAAAACCCTGGCAAAATGAAAAACTGATCGCCACGATCTCCACGGCCATCAAATTAAAGAAATCCTATAACGAAGTTGATAAGCTGCGCAAAGCCAAGCAGATGCTGGAGGAGCAAATCAGCCAGCCTTTCCGCGACATCATTGGCAGCAGTAGCGCCATGCAGGAAGTTTTTAGTTTAATTGACCGGGTTGCAAAAACTGATGCCAACATTCTGATCCTCGGAGAAAACGGTACCGGAAAAGAACTGGTGGCCAGGGCCATCCATCAAAAGTCAATGCGAAAAGACAATTCTTTTGTGACGGTGGACATGGGCGCCATCACGGAAACACTTTTTGAAAGTGAACTCTTCGGTCATAAAAAAGGTGCGTTCACCGATGCGAGAGAAGATCGTCCCGGAAGGTTTGAGCTGGCCAATGAAGGTACTTTGTTTCTGGATGAAATTGGCAACCTGAGTTTAAGCCTTCAAAGCAAATTATTAAGCGCCCTCCAATCGCGGAAAGTAACACGGGTGGGCTCGAATGTATCCGTGGATGTTGACATCCGGTTGGTTTGCGCCACCAACATGCCTATTCACCAGATGGTGGCGGAAGGGAAATTCCGGCAGGATTTATTATATCGCATCAATACCGTCGAAATCCGTATCCCTCCTCTCGGTGAGCGCGTGGATGATATCCAGATGCTGGCCAATCACTTCCTTGATTACTATTCAAAAAAGTATCGCAAAGAAGTATTGTCGATTGCACCGGAAGCCATCAGCAAACTTAAAAAGTACGCGTGGCCCGGCAATGTGCGGGAGTTGCAGCATGCCCTTGAGCGCGCCGTGATCATGGCCGACTCTGCCACGCTGCAAGAGAGTGATTTTCTTTTCAGCCGTAAGTCCGATTCCTCTTCCTCACCGGATACTTTGAATCTTGACGAAGTGGAGAAGGCTGCCGTAGTCAAGGCGCTGCATCTTCACAATGGGAATATTTCAAAAGCGGCCGATGAGTTGGGTTTGACGAGAGCGTCGTTATATCGAAGGATGGAGAAATACGGCCTTTAATGTGTGTGTTGGTAAAAGGTAATCGGTGGTCAGTAATCGGTAAACAGTAATCGGTATTCAGTAATTGGTAAAAGATAAAAGCGATATTCGGCAAAAAGTTGTCGGCAAATGGAGTATGTAAAAAGTTTTAGAGATTTAGAAGTGTATAAACTATCCAAGCAATTGTCAAAAGACATTTTCGAATCGTTAAAAAAATTTCCTAAAGAAGAAATGTATTCACTGACAGACCAGATACGAAGATCATCACGTTTCATCGGAGCTCAAATCTCAGAATCTTGGGCAAAGCGGAGATACGAGAAACATTTTGTTAGCAAATTGACTGATGCCGATGGCGAGCAACAGGAAACCCAACACTGGATTGAAACTGCTTTAGATTGCTCATACATTACAAGCGAACAGGCCAATGATCTATTACAAAAATGTTCTTCAGTCGGAAAAATGCTGAATTCAATGATTGCAAAAGCTCCCTTCTTCTGCAAAAAAGAAAATGTTCAAACCTGATAAACCCACCGGATACCGATTACCGACCACCAACTAAGGAATGGACTTCAA
>JAYWDP010000097.1:0-7236 GCA_043779775.1 Cyclobacteriaceae bacterium | reverse complement strand
CATTTCCATTTTCATTGGCAGTCGTGTAATTGATTCCAACCCGATCATAAAACTCCTTCACGTTGGGATTCCGATAGTTATTTACTTCCAAACCCTTGTCGCGTTTTGGCACGGTGAATTCGTACGATAAACTGTCGCCATCAGGATCATAAGCACCTGGATTGTGGTACCAGGCGGCACCGGTGCAGGCCCGGTCAATGGGGGGTACGAGCAGACGCGGGCTGTTATCGCAACCCAGGAATGGGTCTATATTGATGGTAGACTCCATGTAAAACCGGGTGTCAACCGAGTTGAACATGTTTAAAATTCCTGCATTCCGGTTGGGTTCCAGATAACTCACAACATAACGCCCTGGCCCCGAATAGGTATGGGTTGTGGAATAGATGACGATGCCCACATTAGGACCGAGGTCCGGCCGTTTAGTATTATCAATGGTTGGCGTAATAAAAGGACCACTCCCATCGCCAAAATCGAGTACGCCATCGCCAAATTTTATTTCAGACCCTGTATTGGTGTATACTGTAATGGTGATGATAAAAGTAAGGCTCGTACAACTTTCCCGTTGGATAGTAATCTCCCCAGCCCGGAGGTGGGTGGCTTGTACAGAATAAGAAGCCAATAAAAATGTAATGGCTAAAACAATATACTTTCTTATGCGCATCCTCCCATTTATTAATCTCACCACGGATATGTGAACACTCTAAGGGCAAAATTACAATAATCTAAGACGTTCTTCTGGTAGTACCAAAGAAGATTTCCACGGTCTCAACTTAAAATGAACCTCCTATCTGGTAAAAACGTTCTTTCGTCCCAATTATTGGAATAAACTGAAAATGTCCGTTAAACTTTTGACTCCCTGTGAATCTCAAGTAAATGAACTCAAGGTTATGACTCCGGCCATCCCCCAGCCTAAGGTAAAACACCTCAAGAGCAGTGCCTCTTTAGGCTGGATGTAAAATATGAACCTTGGCTCTTGGTTCCTTTTGTGAATTGCCAATTGTCGGTCTTACACTGGTGCAGCTTGTATTCAGTAATTCAGAATCTGAACTCTGAACCCTGAACTCAGTATTCGATATTGTCTTATCTTCGTAGCATGCGAGTCATTGGAGAAATTCCCCACCCGGATTGTAAGATCACAATCTTTCACTGGAACAACCGGTACCTGATCAAACTTGAGCAAGGTCCCTTTGAGCAGACCTTTAAAATTCAGGAATTTGATCTGGCTTCCGAGGAAGAAATCAAATTAATCCTTACCGAAGATTTTATCCAGGCCTCCCTCCAGCGGTTTGATTCTATGGCGCATGCGCTGCGGGAAGCGATGAGCAAGCTCTGAATGTTCACAAAGTTTATAACTTTGACCCCCTGTCTATAGCGATTGATGGAGATCTTAGAAGAAAAGAAGAACAAAAACATTGGATACAAGCCTATTTTGGAAGGTATTCCTGACTGGCCGGTCTATCAGCTCAGCAAAAACAGAAAAGAATTCCTCGAGGAGGTAACACAAAAGTCCATTGAGCAAATCCGGCTGCTCCGCTCATCTCGCAAGCAGCTCATCGATGAACTCGAGACGACGGTTTTCCGCGAACAAAACCGGCTGAAACGCAATCGCTGGCGCGTAGACCCCAAAGATGAACGCCGCTTTTGGACACGCATCAAGAATGAACTCATTGAGTTAAGTAATAAATCGCCTGAAGAGGCTGGCAAAAAGGAAGAAGAAATTCTGTACGAAATTGTTCGCCGTTATGCCCATGAGATTGCTGGTAATTTTAAGCCAACCTCGTATCGCTTTGCAAGAGAAGTCATTAAATTCTGGTTTGGCAGATTATTGAATGGAGCGCGTGTCAAGAAATTTGGCGCTATTTTCAGAAACCAGTATACCCTGCGCGACAAGATACAAATCGTAGGTAAAGTGAAGATGCTGCGCAAGCTGGCAAAGAAGGGAACGGTAGTCATGGTCCCCACCCACTTCAGCAACCTGGACAGCATCTTAATTGGTTGGGTGATCCATTCATTGGGGCTGCCGGCTTTCCTGTACGGTGCAGGTCTGAATCTTTTCAACATCTCCATCTTCGCCTATTTCATGAATAGCCTCGGAGCCTACAAGGTGGACCGTAGGAAAAAAAACCTTCCCTACCTCGAGACACTGAAAATGTATTCAACCCTTGCCTTGCAAAAGGGTGCGCACAGTCTTTTTTTCCCCGGTGGCACCCGGTCGCGATCAGGATTGATTGAGAAACAACTCAAGCTAGGCCTGCTGAGTACAGCTATCGAAGCTCAGAGAAATCTTTATCTGGAAAAAAATTCCAACGAAGCAAGAAAAATATTTGTCGTTCCTGTTACACTGAACTATCACTTTGTTCTAGAGGCTCCCGATCTCATTGAAGACTACCTGCAGGTGAAGGGACAGGACCGCTATTTTCCTGAACAAGATAAATACGGCAGCTTCCAGTTGATCAAGTTCATGTTTAAGTTTTTTACCAAGGGCTCCAGTATTTCAGTTTCCATAGGATCTGGCCTGGATGTCATGGGTAACTATGTCGATGATGAGGGCAACAGCCTTGACGCCAACAAAAAGGTCATCGAACCCCGGGAGTATTTTATGACGAACGGCCAGGTCACCGTGGACAAACAACGTGAGAATGAATATACCCGCATGTTGGCAAACCGGATTGTAAGCGAATACCACCGGATCAACCGCATCTTTGCCAGTCACGTGGTAGCGTTCATTGCTTTTGAAATGTGGCTAAGAAAATATCCCAAACTAGACCTCTTCGGTTTTCTGCGCTTGCCCGAAGAAGATTTTGAAATTCCGTATGAAGAATTTAAAGCTGAATTTAAAAAAGTAAGAAAGGAAATTTACCGGTTAAAGGAAGAAGGGAAAGTTTACCATGCCACCCATCTAAAAGGCGATCTGGACTTAGTGATCAAACGGGGAATTGACAACGTCGGTATTTTTCACTTGAAACGCCCCCTTTTAAAGAATAAAAAAGGCAACATCATCACACAAGATCTGAACGTATTGTACTACTATCACAACCGCCTGGTGGGCTATGACCTTGAGAAGCTCATCTGACAAACCGGTTGGCGTCATCGGCGCAGGCAACTTCGGGACTGTCATCGCCAACATCCTGGCGCGAAACCGAAAAGTACTGTTGTATGCACGGGATGAAAAAGTCGTAGAAAGAATTCTTGATAAGCGCGAGAACCGGGGCCACAAGATGAGCAAAAACGTGCTCCCCACCGGCGACATGGAATACCTTGCCAGCCAGTGTGACATCATTTTTCCAATAGTGCCTTCCGAACATTTTCGGAATATGATGAGGAAACTGTCACCGCATCTCCACCCCTATCACCTCCTCATCCATGGCACCAAGGGCTTTGATATCAAACTTCCAAAAGGAGAAAACATTGAGTCGGTGAAGACCCTCAGCCGCCATGAGGTGAAGACGATGAGTGAAGTAATCCGTGAAGAAAGTGTCGTCGTACGGGTAGGATGCCTGGCGGGGCCCAATCTATCCAAAGAGCTATCTCAGCGGCAGCCTGGCGCCACGGTGGTGGCCAGCCACTTCAATGAAGTAATCCAAGTAGGAAAAAGACTTTTGCGCAATGACCGGTTTCAGGTGTATGGAAACAATGATCTTGTCGGCGTGGAAATTGCCGGCGTTCTGAAAAACATTATTGCGATAGCCTCCGGAGCACTGAGTGGGCTGGGCTATGGTGAGAATGCCAAAGGCCTGCTCATCAGTCGCGGCGCCGTTGAAATGGTTTACCTCGGTCGGGCGCTGGGCGGCAATACCAAAGCATTCCTTGGCGTAGCTGGCATCGGAGACCTGGTAACGACTTGTAACAGCCCCATGAGCCGGAATTTTACGGTAGGATATCGTCTGGCGAAAGGTGAAAAATTGAAACATATCCTGGAGGATATGCATGAAGTGGCGGAAGGTGTCAATACCATCCGCATCGTAAAAAAATGTGCGGATTATTATAAAGTGCGGCCCCTCATCACCGATACTTTGTATAAAGTTTTATTTGAGGGAATGACTGTTCAGGATGCCCTTGATTACCTGATGCGCTATCCATTGAATGTGGATATTGATTTTATATAATGTAAAGGGAAGATTCGTCAGGCAATGTCATTTCAATTTTTTAGTTTCAGAGCTTCTTGGTCTTTCTCGGCTTTGTACTTATTCGTTCTACGAACGTGTTGAATTTCTCCTGATCGCCGTGAATAAGATGGTGCTTGCTGGATGATCGAATGCTGCTCCGATTGGTGCCCCAGTCAGGAATCGTTTGGGAATTAAAATGAAGAGCGAATTTTGTCAGCCATGGCTGAAAGTTCTTCTTTGCTGGGTTTTAATTTAGGATTCGCGAAATTCATATCACTCATCTGATTCATAGGCACGAGGTGAATGTGCGCATGCGGCACTTCAAGGCCTAACACCGCAACACCCAAACGTTTACATCCGGTGGCTTTTCTGATGGCTTTGGAAACTTTTTTGGCAAAGACATGCAAACCGGCAAGGACCGGGTCCTCCAGATCAAAGATATAATCTACTTCAACTTTTGGAACCACCAGGGTGTGGCCCTTTACCAAAGGCATAATGTCAAGAAACGCGATGTAGTGATCGTCCTCGGCAACAATGTGCGCCGGAATCTCACGGTTAATGATTTTTGTGAAGATGGAGGCCATCGTCAGATCGCGATATCGACTATTATAAATTCCAATTCACCGGCGGGTGTTTTGATTCGCACAATATCTCCTTTCTTTTTCCCCAACAAACCTTTTCCAATGGGTGATTTGGTTGATATTTTTCCCAGCTTCAGGTCAGCTTCCTCCTCGGAGACCAACATATAAGTCACCGTCGTAGCGTTCTTTTTGTTTTTGATGGTCACTTTTGACAATATGGATACTGAGGAGGCATCCAGTTTGCTTTCATCAATAAGCCTCGCATTGGCCATGAGGTTTTCCATCTGCGCGATCTTTGCTTCCAGATGACCTTGTGCATCTTTCGCTGCATCATATTCAGCATTTTCACTCAGATCCCCCTTGTCCCTGGCCTCGGCGATCTGTCGGGAAATATCTTTGCGGCCTTTGCTTTTAAGAAAACTTAGTTCACTCTTGAGCTTTTCAAGCCCCTCCTTTGTATAGTATGATGTTTTACTGCTCATATAATTTAATCTAATTGGCTTGACCGAAAAAGGATCGAAGTCGTCAAGTCCTGTGAACTGGGAAAAAAAGCAACAACGGCCCCGTTTCCGAAACCGTTGTTGCTCACAACAAAGGTATGTATTTTTTAATTACTTCTGCAAAAGTCTTAAACCTCCACCAGTTCAGGTATCAACTGCCTTACCTGCTCTTGTAATTCTTCATCAAACTTCGCCAAATAAAGTGTTTTTGCCTTAACAAGTTGCTCGATGGTCAACCCTTTCGCCCCTCTGAAATCTGCTTTGTACAAACTCGCGTTTTCAAAATCTGCTCCCACCAGATAACTGTTTTGAAGATTGGCCTCCATTAAATACGCATTAGTGAAATTGGTTTTAATGAGAAAGGCATTTTCAAATTGTGTCTTGATAAGAAAAGCATCTTTAAAATTGGCCCCGCTGGCATAGGCAGCTTTTAAGTTGGCCTGATTGAGGTTTGAATTTTCAAAATTGGTTTGGTTCAGTCGTGTGTTCTCCAGATTGGCTTCCAGTAAGGAGGCATTGGATAGGTTGGACGAATTTAAGTTTGACCCTTTGAGATTAACGTAGTTGAGGTGCGTTCGGGCCAGAAAACAATTAACCAAATTGATTTCATGAATTTTATAACGGTTAAGTCGCTTAATATTTCCTACCATCCTGAAGGCAGCCTGGTCTGATTCCAGCAGGCGATAGTCGTCAATTTCATCCCTATAGGTACGAAGCCGTTGGCGGATTTCCCCGTTTTGATTTAACCAGAAAAGTAAAATGCCAATGATGGCAATATCGAAGATCATTCCATGCGCCTCCGCCAATATCTGCACCCAGAAAGTATCAAAGTCTTCGAGATAATATTTTAAACTCAAAGCGAAGACCACCAGGGTAACTATGACCAGGACTAGGGAAGATGTCAGCAGCGGCTTTTCAATAATATTGTGAAGCCTTTCGAGGATATTGACTTTCAGCTTTCTATTTACATTCAGGGCCCTCGTAAAAACGGTCATAGTCTCTTGTTTGAGACAATGATAGACGAAGTCCTCCCCTGATTCGCATCAATCTGAAGGATAACCTTACATAAGTTTTATAGGTGTAATTAATCTACTAGAACATCAAATTGATGGTCAGAAAATAGACCGTAAGCCCCAGCAAATCGTTAATGGTAGTAATAAATGGGCCGGAGGCAACCGCGGGATTAAATCCAAAGCGGTCGAGAATCAAAGGCGTAATAGTGCCCACCAGAGAAGCGAATACTACTACGCTAAACAAAGCTATTGATACCACTAGGGAAAGTTGTGTATTGCCAAAGAGCAACCCGTTCGCAGCAAAAACTAGCACGGATAAAAATAGTCCATTCAGCAACGCCACCATCAGCACCTTGGTCAATCGTTTAACAATACCTTCACTTACAAAACCGGAGCTGGCAAGGCTTTGGACTACGAGAGAAGAAGACTGGATTCCAACATTTCCCCCTGTAGCCTGAATCAGCGGCACAAAAAACGCAATCGCTGTAACACGGGCCAATTCAGCTTCAAACAAACCCATAAAGCGGGCTGAAATCATTCCACCGAAAATACCGATCAGCAACCACGGTAAACGAGCCCGGGTATTTTTCCAGACTGTATCATCTTCTTCAACGTCTTCAGTGATACCGGACATCAATTGACGGTCCTCCTCTGCCTGCTCCGTGATAACATCTACAATGTCGTCGATGGTGATCCTGCCCACCAAATGACCGTGAACATTTACCACCGGTACCGATTCTAAATCATATTTCTTCATGATTTCCGCGACCTCGGTGTCTTGCATGTAAGTTTCTACCGATACAATGTCCTGTTCGTAAATATCGGCTACCAGTTTATTGGCATCAGAAATTACAATGTCTTGCAAGGCGACTTTACCCAGAAGCTTATCCTGATCATCAACGACGAAGACCGTATAAAATTTAGTGACATTTTCTGCCTGCTTGCGAATTTCCTCCACGCATTGCACTACCGACCAGGTGCTGCGTGCCTTGATGAGTTCCTTCGCCATCAAACCTCCCGCCACATTTTCTTCGTA
>JAYWDP010000096.1:0-2455 GCA_043779775.1 Cyclobacteriaceae bacterium | reverse complement strand
TCCTGATCGTTAATGACAATCCTTACAGCTTGATTTTGAACGATGCTCCGCTGAGCATCTTAAGCGTGGAAGGAGCGGAGGAAGTGGCACTTGAATTAAATTCTTTGAGCAAATCACACAACATGGCGGGGTGGCGCATCGGTTGGGTGGCAGGAAAGAAAGAATTTATCGAAGCGGTGTTAAGGGTAAAAAGCAATATGGATTCTGGTATGTTTCTAGCCTTACAAGATGCGGCGGTTGAGGCGTTGAAAAATGGTCAGGATTGGTTTGGTGAATTGAACAAAGTGTATCTGGGCAGAAGAGTGGTGGCAAAGAAAATTCTGGACACGCTGGGTTGTAAATATTCCGAGAAGCAATCCGGATTGTTTGTCTGGGCGAAAGCACCCCATCAGGTAGCGGATGTAGAAAAATGGATCGACGAAATCTTATACGGAACAAAAGTTTTTATTACACCGGGATTTATTTTTGGGGAAGCCGGCAAACGTCATATCCGCGTTTCATTATGTGCTCCGATTGAGCGGATGGAAGAAGCGCTTCATCGGATCAAGGATTGGAAAGCGTCCAAAGAGAAATTGAATCATTCACCGGCTTCTATAAAAACAGCCGTATGAAAATAACCATTGTTGGTCTTGGCTTGATTGGGGGCTGCATGGGCATTGACTTGCGTAAAGCAGGTATTGCCAGCGAGATTCTTGGTGTAGACCTGAACCAGAAACATGGACTGAAGGCTGTAGCGCTGGGCTTAGTCGATAAAATTGAAGCTGAAGATATTGCGTTGGCTCAGGCGGATGTCGTGATCCTCGCAATTCCGGTGAACACCATGAGCGCCCTATTACCACAAGTGATGGACGTGGTTAAGAAAGATGCTGTGGTAATTGACACGGGCTCTACAAAGTCCATGATCTGCCGGTCGGTGAGCAATCATGTTAACCGTTCACAGTTTGTGGCGGCTCATCCGATTGCCGGAACAGAAAACTCAGGCCCCGAAGCAGCTTTTTCAGGACTGTTTACAGACAAGACCATTATTATTTGCGAAGCAGAGAAATCTTCGCAGGAAGCCATTGCGGTTGCAGGGAAAATATTTTCTGCTCTGGGTATGAAGACCATTCATATGGATCCCGATGAACATGACAAGCATGTGGCCTATGTGTCCCACTTATCTCACGTAAGTTCTTTTTTGTTGAGTCAAACCATCCTGGATATAGAAAAAGATGAAAAGAATATATTCAATCTGGCAGGGAGCGGGCTTACTTCTACCGTCCGCCTGGCAAAGAGTTCACCGGACATGTGGGCACCGATTTTTGAACAAAATGCTGAATATCTCGGTCAGGCGTTAGCAGAATATATTATGCACCTGCAAAAGTTTCACTATCAGCTGATGAAACGAAACACAAAAGAACTTTATCGTGTTATGAAGGAAGCCAATAAGATCAGGACGGTGCTGGAGGGATTGACCCAGTCAGCACAGGAACAAACAGAGAAGAAAGAAACATCAACCATTCAATAAAAAAATAATTTAAATCGTTATGCAATTCGAATCAATTACACAGGCGTTCGGTATCCAGAAGCCATTTATCATCAGTGGACCCTGTAGCGCAGAGACAGAGAGTCAGATGATCACGACGGCCAAACAACTCGCCGCAACCGGCAAAGTACATGCCTTGAGAGCCGGCATTTGGAAACCAAGAACGCGACCCGGCCAGTTTGAAGGAGCCGGTGCAGAAGGCCTCAAATGGCTGGTGATGGCCAAACAGGAAACAGGATTGCCCATTACCACCGAGGTAGCTACCGCGGCCCATGTAGAAGCTTGCCTGAAAGCAGGTGTGGATATTCTCTGGGTGGGCGCCAGGACAACGGTAAATCCGTTTTCTGTGCAAGAGATTGCCGATGCGCTTCGGGGTGTGGATATTCCGGTGATGGTAAAAAATCCGGTAAACCCCGATCTCGAATTATGGATCGGAGCGCTGGAGCGTTTGAGCCGTGCAGGCATTAAAAAGATGGCTGCCATTCACAGAGGATTCTCCTCTTTTGAAAAAGGACCCTTCCGCAATGCTCCCATGTGGGACCTCGCCATTGAATTGAAGACAAAGCTTCCTGGTCTTGAAATGTTTTGTGATCCAAGCCATATTTCTGGCAACCGCGAACTCATCGCGATGGTTTCGCAGAAAGCCCTTGACCTGGACATGGCCGGACTGATGATCGAAAGCCATCTGAACCCCGATGAAGCTTGGAGCGATGCCAAACAGCAGGTAACGCCTGCCGTGTTGGGCCGGATTGTAGAAGGTCTCGTTGTGCGTACTGCCTCTTCGGATAATAAGATTTTCAAAGACACTCTCGTATTGCTTCGTGAGCAGATTGACCATCTGGATGATGAGATCATGTCGAAACTGGCTAACCGCATGAAGATCTCTGAGAAAATCGGTCAGTATAAAAAAGAGAACAACGTTACCATTCT
>JAYWDP010000095.1:0-18434 GCA_043779775.1 Cyclobacteriaceae bacterium | reverse complement strand
TGCTCATAGGCCGCATCAAGTTGCTGAAAGGCCGCGTCGATGAGGGTGAACTTGCTGTCGAATACAAGAATGTTTAAATATCCCTTCGGTCCGCTGGTACTGCTGTGCGCCGTGCCGGCCGCCACCAGGCCACCATAATTGCTGAGCGCTGCGGAGGCCGTACCGGTCTCTCCAACCCCCGGAGCCGGCAGTCCAAAGGCGCTGAGCAATACAAAATTCAGCCTGCATTTCTTAGCAGTCTTTGCGATTTGCCTGCCTTCGCCGAAAACGGTCTCCGTGCCAGGCAGGCGTAAAATGTATTTGTATTCATTTTTTGAATCCATACGGACAGTGTCTGCACCCCGACTGGCAGCAATAGCCGCGCTTTTTGTGGTAGGCTTCCGTGAATACCATGTACCCGTTCTCCCAGTAAAAATCCCCTACTACCGGTATCGGAGGTTTTCCTTTTTTATCGGCAGGTTTCGTCATAATTATAAAACGGTAGTGAACAAAGAATTTGTATTTAATCTGTGAATCTGTGGCAAAAATTAGAATTTATTTGAATTGAGTCTCGCATTTGTCTATGCTCCTATTTGAAAATATTCACCCCGGTTTTCTTTTAAATTGACGCAGATTCACAGATTTCCAGAGAGGAATTCAAAAATTTTTCCAATAAAAAACCCTGTCACGGAATCCGGGACAGGGTTCAAATATAATTGTAATAAGCCACTATACTTTGATCTCAACATCCACACCGCTGGGCAGCTCCAGCTTCATCAGGGCATCCACCGTCTTGGCGCTGTTGGAGTAAATATCCACCAAACGCTTGAAGGTGCAAAGCTGAAACTGCTCGCGGGACTTCTTGTTCACGTGCGGTGAACGCAGTACCGTGAATTTCTCTTTCTCCGTGGGCAACGGAATAGGTCCGCTTACCACGGCACCGGTAGCCTTTACCGCCCGCACGATCTTCTCCGATGACTTGTCAACGAGGTTGTGATCGTACGACTTGAGCTTAATTCTTATTTTCTGGTTCATATTGAACGTTGTTATCGATTAAATTATTTGGCAGCCACGGCTCCTTTTACTTCTTCAATTACTTTTTCAGCCAGGGCCCTGGGTACCGCTGCATAGTGTGAGAAAGTCAACGAGGCAGAAGCACGACCGGATGTGATTGTCCTTAAGTCGGTAACGTATCCAAACAACTCCGACAAAGGTACATCGGCTTTAATAACCTGAGCACCGCCCCGGGTATCCATGCCCTTCATAATTCCCCTTCTCCTGTTCAAGTCACCCGTTACCGAACCAGTATATTCATCCGGAGAGATAACTTCTACTCCCATGATAGGCTCCAATAACTGAGGGGCGCACTTTCTTGCTGCTTCTTTGAAGCCAATCCGGGCAGCCAGTTCAAACGACAATGAATCGGAGTCCACATCATGGTAAGAGCCATGAAACAGTCTCACTTTCATTGAGTCGATCGGGTAGCCTGCCAGCGGTCCATTGACCATGGCTTGTGCAAATCCTTTTTCGATGGCTGGAATAAATTCACGAGGGATTACGCCGCCCACGATGTCATTCTCAAATTCCAGACCCGCTTTATCTTCAGGACCCAGTACGCGGGGACCCATCTCAAACACAATGTCGGCAAATTTACCGCGTCCACCTGTCTGCTTCTTGTAAACTTCCTTATGTTCAATCGACTTCGTAAGCGCTTCTTTGTAGGCAACCTGAGGAGCTCCCTGGTTGATTTCTACTTTAAATTCGCGTTTCAGGCGGTCAATGATAATCTCAAGATGCAATTCACCCATCCCGCGAAGGATGGTCTGACCAGTCTCACGATCTGTATGCACACGCAAGGTCGGATCTTCCTCCACCAATTTTGAAATTGCCAATCCGAGTTTATCTGCATCAACCTGCTTCTTGGGCTCAATGGCGTAGCCGATTACAGGCTCAGGGAACACCATGGATTCGAGTACCACTTTGCGCTTTTCATCGCATAGGGTGTCACCGGTCTTGATATCTTTAAAACCCACTACCGCACCGATATCTCCCACAGGAAGTCTGTCAATCTGCTTTTGCTTGTTGGCATGCATCTGAAAGACACGGGAAATCCGCTCTTTATTCTCCGAACGAGTGTTGTAAACATAAGAACCTGATTCCAGTACACCGGAATAGGCCCGAATAAAGCAAAGACGACCTACAAATGGATCGGTAGCAATCTTGAATGCCAGTGCTACGAATGGTTCGTTTTCATCAGGCTTAATAGGCACTTCTTCATTCGTATCAGGGTCTATGCCGTAGATCACGTCTTTGTCCATGGGGGACGGAAGCAATTCCATGACATAATCCAGCATGGTCTGCACACCCTTATTCTTGAACGAAGAACCACACACCATGGGAACGATCTTCATGCTGACAGTCGCTTCACGCAAGGCCTTCAGAATTTCTGCTTCTGAAATGGAATGAGGGTCTTCAAAATATTTTTCGATGAGTGTCTCGTCTACTTCAGCAACGGCTTCCAGAAGTTTTTCTCTATACTCCTTTACTTCCTCTAGCATGTCAGCAGGGATGGGTACTTCATGGTATGTCATACCTTTATCGGTCTCATTCCAGACAATACCGCGGTTACCCACGAGGTCAATAACTCCCTTGAAATTCTCTTCAGCGCCCAGGGGCAGTTGCAATGCTACTGCTTTACTTCCAAGCTTTTCTTTTACTTGCTTGCACACGCCGAGAAAATCAGCACCCGCACGGTCCATTTTATTCACGAATCCAATACGGGCGACTTTGTAATTATCCGCCAGGCGCCAGTTGGTTTCTGACTGAGGTTCAACACCATCAACGGCGCTGAAAAGAAAAACCAGACCATCCAATACCCTTAAAGAACGATTTACCTCAACGGTAAAGTCCACGTGCCCGGGTGTATCGATGATGTTAACATGATAGTCATTATTCTTATACTTCCAGAAAACTGTGGTTGCTGCCGAAGTGATCGTGATACCCCTTTCCTGCTCCTGTTCCATCCAGTCCATAGTAGCAGCCCCGTCATGAACTTCTCCGATCTTGTGGTTCACACCGGCATAATACAGAATGCGCTCCGTGGTCGTTGTTTTACCGGCATCAATATGCGCAGCAATACCAATGTTGCGTGTATATCTTAAATCTCTTGCCATTCTATCTTAGAATCTGAAATGTGAAAATGCCTTGTTGGCTTCTGCCATGCGATGGGTGTCGTCCTTCTTCTTTATGGCTGCACCTTCGCCTTTCGACGCTGCTATGATTTCTGCCGCCAGCTTATCCATCATAGTTTTTTCTCCGCGGGCGCGGGAATAGTCGATGAGCCATTTGATGCTCAGGTTGATTTTCCGCTCGGGGCGAATTTCCACCGGCACCTGGAAAGTTGCTCCGCCTACCCTTCTGCTTTTCACTTCCACAGCGGGCATCAGGTTATTCATAGCACGTTTCCAAACCTCCAGGCCGCTTTCGCCGCCAGATTTCTTCTCTACAATGCCGATCGCATCATAGAAGATGTTATAGGCAACACTTTTCTTGCCTTGCTCCATCATGTAGTTCACGAATTTTGTTACCAACGTTTCGCTAAACTTGGGATCAGGAAGTAGATATCTCTTTTTGGGCTTCGATTTTCTCATGACTTCTTAAGATTATTTTTTTGCAGGAGCGTCCTTTTTGGCAGCTTCTTTCTTGCCTGCGGCAGCGGCAGCACCGGCTTTAGGACGCTTGGTACCATATTTAGAACGGCTCTGTTGTCTGCCACTCACCCCGGAAGTATCGAGTGCGCCACGAATGATGTGATAGCGAACTCCAGGAAGATCTTTTACACGTCCTCCGCGAATGAGCACAATCGAGTGCTCCTGCAGGTTATGTCCCTCGCCTGGAATATAGGCGTTTACTTCTTTCTGGTTGGTCAGACGAACCCTGGCTACTTTACGTAGGGCAGAGTTAGGTTTTTTGGGGGTTGTGGTGTAAACACGGGTACAGACGCCCCTGCGTTGAGGGCAGGAGTCAAGCGCCGGTGACTTTGACTTAAAAGTCAATTTCTTGCGCCCTTTCCGTACAAGTTGCTGAATGGTAGGCATTTATTTTTCTCTTTTTAACCGCTTTAAAAATTCGGACTGCAAAGGTATTTAAAAGAAAATAGGATACAAAACCTTCTTTTACAAGAATTTCGTACCCTATTTAGTTGATAATGAGTCCGTTCCGAATTAAGCCTCACCCATTGTGCCTCCAAAATTCATGGGAAATTTTGGCAGATCGTCCGTTCGCTTAATCGGACCGAAGGCTGCTTCGTATTTTTCAATATTGTCTTTCAGGGCAGCCAAAAGACGTTTTGCATGTTCGGGTGTGATCACAATTCGTGACTTTACTTTTGCCTTGGGCACACCGGGCATCAATCTAATAAAATCAATAACAAACTCGCTGTTGGAATGGGCTATCATGGCCAGGTTGGAATAGACGCCCTCTGCGATCTCTTCACTCAGCTCAATATTGATCTGGTTTTGAAGAGGTTGGTTTTTGTCGTCAGCCATAATGTTAAGTTTAAAGTTTAAGGTTCAAAGTTCAAGGTTCAGTAACATTGAACTTTGAACCTTGAACTTCGAACGTCTATACCTGTAACTCCTTTTCTTTTCTTACCGGAGGAGCCGTATTGGAAGTTGCCTCGATCATTTTGTCGTACTCCTCCTCGGAGCCTACGATAAGGTCATTAAAGATGCGCTGACCGGTACCGGCAGGAATCAGGTGACCTACGATCACATTTTCCTTTAAGCCTGCCAAATGATCGGCCTTTCCACGGATAGCAGCTTCGCTAAGCACCTTTGTCGTCTCCTGGAAAGATGCCGCTGAAAGCCAGCTTTCAGTCTTCAAAGAAGCTTGTGTGATACCTTGCAAGGTCGGTCTTGAAACCGCAGGCATCGCATCACGCACTTCTGCAACCTTCAGGTCTTTTCTCTTTAAGGAAGAATTCTCATCACGTAACTCACGGGCCGATAATATCATACCCGGCTTAAATTTTTGTGAATCACCCGGCTCCAGAACAACTTTTTTGTCAAGGACGAGGTCATTCACTTCACGGAACTCAAGTTTGTCGACGTACTCCCCTTGAAGGAAGCTGGTATCGCCACTGTCAATGATCTCCACTTTCTGCATCATCTGACTCACAATACATTCAATGTGTTTGTCATTGATTTTCACCCCTTGCAGGCGATACACTTCTTGAATCTCGTTCACCAGATATTCCTGAACGGCGGTCGGGCCTTTGATCGAGAGAATATCAGAAGGTGTGATCGCACCGTCAGAAAGCGGCTGTCCAGCTTTTACGAAGTCATTGTCCTGAACCAGGATGTGTTTCGAGAGTGGCACCAGGTAACGTTTCTGAACACCATCTCTTGACTCAATGAAAATTTCGCGATTACCACGCTTGATACCCCCGTAGGTCACTACACCGTCAATCTCACTGACTACGGCAGGGTTGGATGGATTGCGTGCTTCAAATAATTCAGTTACCCGCGGCAAGCCTCCCGTAATGTCGCGGGACTTACCCACAGCGCGAGGAATTTTTACCAATACCTGTCCTGCTTTAATTTGTTCTTTTTCATCTACAGCCAAGTGAGCACCCACAGGAATATTGTATCCTTTGGTTTCTGACTTGCCTTTGACAATCAGGGCCGGGTTCTTTGTTTTATCCCGGGTTTCCGTAATCACTTTTTCACGGTGTCCTGTTTGTTCATCAGATTCTTCCTTGAAAGTGATTCCCTCAATGATAGCTTCATATTCAATTTCACCATCAAATTCTGAAAGGATGACCGCATTATAAGGATCCCAGTTACACAACTCATCACCTTTCTCCACTTTCTGGCCTTCTTTCACCAATAAGAAGGCGCCATAAGGAATGTTGTTCGTAATGAGCACACGGCTCTTTTCCTTTTCTACGATACGGATTTCTCCGGTACGTCCCATTACCACTTTCACTTTGCCGCCATCTTTGTCCGTAGAGTCAATGGTGCGGATACCTTCAAACTCAATAACACCAGTAAATTTAGCTTTGATACTTGCTTCTGTGGCAATGTTGGATGCTGCACCTCCCACGTGGAAAGTGCGAAGCGTAAGCTGGGTTCCAGGCTCTCCAATCGACTGGGCAGCAATAACACCCACCGCTTCGCCTGCCTGCACCATTCTGCCGGTAGCCAGGTTGCGGCCATAACAATTGGCACAGCCCCCGACTTTTGACTCACAAGTCAGGATAGAACGAATCTCAACTTCTTCAATGCTGGTCTCGTCAATGCGCTTCGCAATCTCATCCGTAATTTCCGTGCTCGCTTCACAGATCAACTCATCTGTAATGGGATCATATATATCATGAACCGAAACACGACCGAGGATACGCTCAGAAAGCGGCTCAACGATATCTTCGTTATCTTTTAATGCCGTAACCTTTAATCCACGCAGGGTACCGCAATCAACTTCTGTGATCACAAGATCCTGTGCAACGTCTACCAAACGGCGGGTCAGGTACCCTGCATCAGCCGTCTTCAAGGCCGTATCAGCAAGACCTTTCCGTGCTCCGTGTGTGGAGATAAAATATTCCAATACGTCCAGCCCTTCTTTGAAATTAGAGAGGATTGGGTTCTCAATGATTGAACCAACAGATCCTGCGAGGTTCTTCTGGGGTTTGGCCATCAGTCCACGCATTCCTCCCAACTGACGAATCTGTTCTCTCGATCCACGCGCACCAGAGTGCATCATCATGTAGATCGAGTTAAAGCCGCCCTGATCTTCTTCCAATTGCTTCATCAATGTATTCGTGAGAAGCGTATTGGTTCTTGTCCAGATATCAATCACCTGGTTGTACCGTTCGTTGTCGGTGATCAAACCCATCATGTAATTGTTCCATACACCGTCCACTTCCTGTTGTGCCGAAGCCACTAATTTCTCTTTTTCAATAGGAACCTTTACATCGTTCAAACCGATGGAAAGACCGCCACGATAGGCCATTTGAAAACCAATTTCCTTGATGTCATCGAGGAATTTCGCCGCTTTAGCCAGGCCGGCTGTTTTATAAACGTCCGCGATGATGGTCTGGAGTTTTTTCTTGGTAAGTAATTCATCCATATAGCCTACTTCTTCTGGAACGACGACGTTAAAAATAACGCGACCCGTTACCGTTTCCATCGTCTTGATGGAGATGTCACCGGTCTTCTTGTCTCTTAATTTTACACGCACCTTGATGATTGCGTGCTTCGACAATTTTCCTTCATTATAGGCAATAATTACTTCCTCCGGAGAGTAGAAGATTTTGCCCTCACCCTGCTCTCCTTTTCTACCTTTCGTAAGATAATACAGGCCCAACACCATGTCCTGAGAAGGTACCGTGATCGGTGCTCCGTTGGAGGGGTTAAGGATGTTATGAGATGACAACATCAATACCGATGCTTCCATGATGGCTTCCTGGCCCAGGGGCACGTGAACGGCCATCTGGTCACCGTCGAAGTCAGCGTTGAACGCTGTGCATACCAGCGGGTGTAACTGAATCGCTTTTCCTTCAATCAGTTTAGGCTGGAATGCCTGGATACCGAGACGGTGGAGCGTTGGTGCGCGGTTGAGAAGAACGGGGTGCCCTTTCAACACATTTTCCAAAATATCCCACACGACAGGATCCTTACGGTCCACAATTTTCTTCGCAGACTTAACCGTTTTTACAATGCCTCTTTCAATGAGTTTACGAATGATAAACGGCTTGAATAATTCTGCGGCCATGTCTTTCGGAAGACCGCATTCGTGCAATTTCAATTCAGGGCCCACCACAATGACGGAACGACCTGAATAGTCTACGCGTTTACCCAACAGATTTTGACGGAAACGGCCTTGCTTTCCTTTCAGCATGTCGCTGAGGGATTTTAAAGCACGGTTTCCTTCTGAACGAACCGCATTCACTTTCCTTGAATTGTCAAATAATGAATCAACAGCTTCCTGGAGCATGCGTTTCTCGTTACGCAAAATCACTTCAGGCGCTTTGATATCAATTAGTCTCTTGAGTCGGTTGTTGCGGATGATGACCCTTCTATATAAATCATTTAAATCCGAGGTTGCAAATCGTCCTCCATCCAGGGGCACCAGTGGACGAAGTTCAGGGGGAATTACCGGCACCATCTTGATAATCATCCATTGCGGCCTGTTTTCCACGCGGGTATTGGCTTCGCGGAAGGCTTCCACCACTTTCAATCTCTTTAACGCTTCCGCCTTGCGCTGCTGCGAAGTGTCGGTCGCTGCCTGATGGCGTAATTCGTAAGAAAGTTCATCGAGCTTAACGCGGCTCAACAACATCTCCAGGGCATCGGCACCCATCCTGGCAATAAATTTCTTGGGATCGTTGTCATCCAGCATTTGATTTTCCCGGGGAAGCTTATCTACGATATCGAGATATTCTTCTTCCGTAAGGAAATCCAGGCGGTTGATGCTGTCTTCTTCCTTGATACCCGGTTGAATTACAACATAACGCTCGTAATATATGATCTGATCCAATTTCTTGGTAGGCAGACCAAGGAGATAACCTATTTTATTCGGCAAGGAACGAAAATACCAGATGTGCGCAACGGGCGTCACCAGCTCGATGTGGCCCATGCGTTCACGTCTCACTTTCTTCTCCGTTACTTCTACGCCGCAACGGTCGCAGATGATGCCTTTGTACCGTATTCTTTTATATTTTCCGCAATGACATTCCCAATCTTTAACCGGACCGAAAATTCGCTCGCAGAACAACCCGCCCATCTCCGGCTTATACGTCCGGTAGTTGATGGTTTCCGGTTGTGTTACTTCACCGTGTGAGTTCTCCAGGATAGACTCCGGGGAAGCCAGACTGATGGTGATTTTGGAGAAATCGTTGTTGATCTTTTTATTTTTTCTGAAAGACATGCTGTAAAGTTTTCAGTTTTACTACTCTTTATAGGGCCATCGTCCGGGTCGAAAGTCCAGGGTCATGTGACGTTGGACTTTCGACGGCTGACGTATTTTAATCCATCGTGATTTCCAGGGCAAGGCCTCTGAGTTCATGAACCAATACGTTGAATGATTCAGGAATATTGGGCTTGCGCATGTTTTCACCTTTAACAATTGATTCGTAAGCTTTCGCTCTGCCGATCACATCGTCTGATTTGATAGTCAGGATCTCTTGTAAAATATGGGAAGCGCCAAACGCTTCAATCGCCCAAACCTCCATCTCACCAAAACGCTGACCGCCAAACTGAGCCTTTCCACCCAACGGTTGTTGTGTGATAAGTGAATAAGGTCCGATCGAACGGGCGTGCATCTTATCATCTACCAGGTGACCGAGCTTCAACATGTAGGCAATACCTACAGTAACCGTCTGATCAAAGATCTGACCGGTAAGTCCATCATAAAGATGGGTCCTGCCAAATTCAGGCAATCCTGCTTCTTTCAACTCAGCGGCAACATCCTCAAGGCTGGCACCATCAAATATCGGAGTAGCATATTTTCTACCCAGTTTCTGACCGGCCCATGCCAATACGGTCTCATAGATCTGGCCCAGGTTCATACGTGAAGGCACACCGAGCGGATTCAGACAGATGTCAACGGGCGTTCCGTCCTGGAGGAATGGCATGTCTTCATCGCGAACGATTTTAGCAACCACACCTTTATTTCCGTGACGTCCGGCCATTTTATCACCTACTTTCAACTTGCGCTTCTTGGCAACATATACTTTGGCCAACTGCACGATACCGGCAGGCAATTCATCGCCAACTTCGAGCGTAAAGCGTTCACGCTTAAATTCACCGGCAATCACATTGCGCTTGTTGAGATAATTTTTAACAATCTCTGAAACCAGTTCGTTAGTATGATCATCGGTTGTCCATGATTCAAGGCTGATGTCGGCGATCAGGTTCACTTCTTCAGGAACGTTATAATTGCTTTCATCGCGGTAAATATTCTTATCAGGGAACAGGTTGCTTTCAATCACCTTTCCGGTGAATTTCACGCCCTTGCTGATCAGCTCATCACCAAACTTATGCTTCACTCCCTGGCTGGTTTTGCCTGTCAGGATCGTGGTGAGTTTCTTGATCATCTCATCGCGGAGATCGCCCAGCGACTTGCTGTAACGGCTCTTTAGCGAATCCAACTCTTTCTTAGATTTCGAGCGGACATCTTTGTCCCTTTTAGGTCTGGAGAAAAGTTTAGTTTCGATAACGACGCCTTTCAATGAGGGGGGTGCCTTCATGGAAGCATCCTTCACATCACCGGCTTTGTCACCGAAAATCGCGCGAAGCAGTTTTTCTTCAGGGGTAGGATCCGTTTCTCCTTTTGGAGTGATCTTTCCTATGAGGATATCCCCTTCACGAACTTCAGCGCCGACGCGGATAATTCCGTTCTCATCAAGGTGCTTCACCGCCTCTTCACTGACGTTGGGAATTTCAGAAGTCAATTCCTCTTCACCTCGCTTGGTGTCGCGGACTTCCAACTCAAATTCTTCAACGTGAATAGAAGTGTAGATATCATCCTGAACAACGCGTTCAGAAATAACAATCGCATCTTCAAAATTATATCCCTGCCATGGCATGTAGGCCACCAGGAGATTGCGTCCGAGTGCCAACTCACCATTCTCCGTCGCATAACCCTGGCACAACGGCTGACCTTTCTCAACTTTTTGTCCTTTCTTAACGAGTGGAGTAAGGTTGATGCAGGTATCCTGATTGGTTCTTCTGAATTTAATCAGACCGTACGATTTATATTCATCATCAAAGCGAACCAATTGTTGCTCGTCAGACACGTCATACTTGATAACTATCTTATTCGCATCTACATAGTCTACTGTTCCGTTGGCTTCTGCCAGGATGAGGGAACGGGAATCCAATGCGATACGACCTTCCAAACCGGTTCCTACGATAGGTGCTTCCGGCCTCATCAAAGGCACCGCCTGACGCTGCATGTTTGAACCCATCAGGGCACGGTTGGCATCATCATGCTCAAGGAAAGGAATCAGGGAAGCAGCAATCGAAACAATCTGATTCGGCGCTACGTCCATGTATTTTACTTCGGCTGGCTCCACGACAGGGAAGTCACCCTCGAAACGTGCCTTCACTTTCTCGGCAACGAATTCTCCGTTCGGCTTCAACCTCGCATTAGCCTGCGCGATATTGTGGGTGTCTTCTTCTTCGGCTGTGAGGAAAATGATGTCCTTCGTTTTCACTTTGCCGTTTTCCACTTTGCGATAAGGGGTTTCGATGAAACCCATTTTATTCACTTTCGCGTGAACGCAAAGCGAGGAGATCAAACCAATGTTTGGACCTTCCGGCGTTTCAATCGTACAAAGACGACCATAGTGTGTATAGTGTACGTCACGAACCTCAAAGCCTGCACGTTCACGTGAAAGACCTCCGGGCCCGAGTGCCGACATCCTCCGCTTGTGCGTGATTTCTGCCAGCGGGTTCGTCTGGTCCATGAACTGGGAGAGCTGATTGGTACCGAAGAACGAGTTGATCACGGATGACAAAGTCCTTGCGTTGATCAGATCAACTGGCTTGAAGTCTTCATTATCGCGAACGTTCATGCGTTCTTTAATGGTACGCGCCATACGCGCAAGTCCCACACCAAACTGGGTGTAAAGCTGCTCCCCTACGGTCCGTACCCTCCGGTTGCTCAAGTGGTCAATGTCGTCCACAAGGGCTTTGGAGTTAACCAATCCAATCAAATATTTTACTATTAAAATAATGTCCTGTGTCGTCAATACGCGCTGATCAGCGCTCAGTTCAAGACCCAGTTTCTTGTTGATCCTGTAACGGCCAACTTCACCCAGGTCATAGCGCTTTTCACTGAAGAAAAGGCTTTGAATGATGTCGCGTGCGGTCTGTTCATCAGGAGCTTCCGTATTGCGAAGCTGACGATAGATTTGTTCAACAGCCTCTTTTTCCGAGTTAGAATTATCCTTGGCCAGCGTATTGAAAATGATGTGATAGTCGGTCACGTTCACATCGTCGCGATGTAAAATAATTGACTTCACGCCACTTTCCACGATGATGTCTACGTCTTCGGCTGTCAATACATGATCGCGTTCCAGCAACACTTCATTCCGGTCGATGGAAACCACTTCACCGGTATCTTCATCCACGAAGTCTTCCGTCCAGGTCTTCAGAACGCGTGCTGCCAGTTTGCGGTCTACCACTTTCTTCAACGTGTTTTTATTCGCTTCCACTTCTTCAGACAAACCGAAGAGGTCAAGGATATCCTTATCTGTGCCATAGCCGATGGCGCGTAATAAGGTGGTAACCGGGAATTTTTTCTTCCGGTCGATATAGGCATACATCACAGAGTTCACGTCGGTCGCGAATTCAATCCAGGATCCCTTGAAGGGAATGATGCGGGCGGAATATAGTTTGGTGCCGTTGGTGTGTTTGCTCATAGCAAAGAACACACCCGGAGATCGGTGCAATTGTGATACGATGACACGTTCGGCGCCATTGATCACAAAAGATCCCTTTTCCGTCATGTATGGAATATTGCCCAGGAACACTTCCTGTTCGATGGTTTCAAAATCTTCATTGTCCTCATCGTTACAGGTGAGGCGGAGTTTTGCTTTCAGCGGGACAGAAAAGGTCAAGCCGCGGTCGATGCATTCGTCTACGGAATATTTCGGAGGGTCGATGGTATAATCCACAAACTCGAGTACGAAATTTTCCCGTGAGTCGGAGATCGGGAAATTCTCTGCAAATACTTTGAAGAGGCCTTCATTTTGCCTTTTTTCGGCAGGCGTCTCGATCTGTAAAAAATCCTTAAAAGATTGAAGTTGAAGATCGAGGAAATCAGGATAGTCGATGATTCGCTCGATGTGTGAAAAATCAATCCTGTTATTGATGGTCTTCTTTGTCAAGGTACAATGTGTTTAAAAGATTCCTGGACTAGACATAAAACAGGTACAAATAGAGTAACCCCACCCCGACAGTCGGGGTTGGGGCAACCATTCCGCTTAGACGGTACCCAGCGTCTTCAAAAAGTTATTTCAACTCCACTTCAGCACCCGCCTCAGTAAGTTGCTTCTTGAGATTTTCTGCTTCGTCTTTCGGTAAGCCTTCTTTGATAGTTTTGGGAGCGCCGTCAACCATGTCTTTTGCTTCTTTCAAGCCAAGACCGGTAAGTTCTTTCACGAGCTTCACAATCTGAAGTTTGTTGGCTCCAGGGGCTTTCAATACTACATCGAAATTTGTTTTCTCAGCAGCAGCCGCACCACCACCACCGGCAGCAGGACCTACGATCGCTACCGCCGCTGCCGTGGGTTCTATTCCATAAGTTTCTTTCAGGTAAGAAGCCAGTTCGGTTACTTCCTTTACGGAAAGTTCTACCAGTTGATCGCCAATTGCTTTAATGTCAGCCATTTTTGTAAGTGTTTAGAATTCTGTTTCAATAATTATTTTGCTCTTTTTTCCAACGTTGATACCAGTCCAGCTATCGTTTGTTTGCTGCTCAAAAGGGCAGACAACACATTCTTAGCAGGAGACTGCAGCATTGAAATGATTTCCCCAATGATTTCGTTTTTCGACTTGAGGCCGTTCAACACATTGAGATTTTCTTCTCCGATAAAAAGATCGGACTGGATAGAAGCCGCTTTAAAAGCAGGCTTTCCTTCATTCTTGATACGATACTCCTTAATGGCCTTCGCAGGTGCGTTTCCCGACTCTTTCGAGAAGATCACACCAGAGAAACCGTGTAACACCTTATATAAGGAGTCGTAGTTACCTGTCTTTTGTCTTTCAAGGGCTTTTCGGATAAGGGTGTTTTTGTACACGCGGTACTCAACTCCCTTGTTAAAGCAAATTCTACGGAACGCGTTGATCTGCTCAACCGAAAAACCTGACGCATCGGTAATATAAAAGTGATTGTGTTGGGAGAATTTTACTGCCAACTCATCAATAATCTGTCCTTTTTCTTCGCGGGTCATTGTTTCTAAATATTATACTCCCACAATCGAACTTGTGTCAATCATTATACCGGGGCTCATGGTAGTCGAAAGGCTAATGCTTTGGAAATACGTTCCTTTCGAAGAGGCCGGTTTTAACTTCGCAACCATATTAATAAGTTCAGCGGCATTGTCTTTAATTTTATCTGCGCTGAAGGAAGCCTTACCAACGGAGGCGTGAATGATTCCCTGTTTGTCAATTTTGAAGTCTACCTTACCCGCCTTCACGTCTTTCACTGCTTTTCCAACTTCCAGGGTAACGGTACCTGACTTCGGGTTGGGCATAAGTCCACGAGGACCCAGCACCTTACCCAACTTACCAACTTTTGCCATGACGGTAGGCGTACAGATAATCACATCGATGTCTGTCCAGCCGCCTTCTATTTTAGTTACAAATTCATCAAGGCCTACATGTTCTGCGCCTGCGTCTTTTGCCTCTTGTACCTTATCAGGGGTACACAGCACTAACACGCGCACTACCTTACCGAGACCATGGGGAAGTGACACCACGCCACGAACCATCTGGTCGGATTTTTTTGGATCAACGCCCAGGCGGATATCCACATCGACGGAAGCATCAAACTTAGTGAAAGTGATTTCTTTCAAAAGTTTAGAACCATCCTCCAAAGAATATTCCTTCTCGGGATTATATTTTGCTACTACAGCTTTCCTGTTTTTAGAGATCCTTGCCATGATTATTTTTTTATTTGTCCCACGGGGCAGCGCCACTTACGGTGACACCCATGCTGCGGGCGGTACCAGCAATCATTTTCATGGCCGACTCAACTTTAAATGCATTGAGGTCGGGCATTTTCAATTCTGCAATTTTTTTAATCTGGGGCCAGGTAATAGAACCGACTTTCGAACGGTTGGGTTCCTTGGATCCCTTTTGAATCTTGATGGCTTCCATGATCAATACGGCAGCCGGAGGTGTTTTAATTACAAAGTCAAAGGACTTGTCATTATATATCGTGATCAATACGGGGAGGACTTGTCCCGGCTTGTCCTGCGAGCGGGCATTAAACTGCTTGCAAAAGTCCATGATATTCAAACCTTTAGACCCAAGAGCAGGACCAATAGGGGGTGCGGGGTTGGCCGCGCCGCCTTTCACCTGGAGTTTCAAATAGCCAATTGCTTCCTTTGCCATAATACGCTTAATCTAACTTTTCAACTTGCATATAGCTCAACTCGACCGGAGTATTCCGTCCGAATATTTTCACCATTACATTTAACTTCTTCTTGTCTTCAAAAATCTCCTCCACGGCACCGGTAAATCCACTGAATGGACCATCCATTACCTTCACCGACTCGCCACGAATAAAAGGTCTCTCCAGCTTCTCCCCCACTTCATCCACCTCATCTACCTTGCCCAGAATCCTGTTCACTTCCGTTTGTCTCAAGGGTACCGGATCTTTCGCAGAGCCTGTTCCGTTGTTTCCCAGAAAGCCAATGACTCCCGGGATGTTGCTTACGGTATGGTGAGCTTCCGGATGACCCAGATCCGCCGACACCAGCACATAACCAGGAAAGAAGTTCTTCTCACGCATCTTCTTCTTTCCATTTCTCATTTCATATACCTTCTCAGAAGGAATCAACACCTGGGGTATTGATGCAGTGAGTTTTGAGCGGTCGATCTCAGTTTCCAGGTAAGATTTTACTTTCTTCTCCTGTCCGCTAATCACGCGTAATACGTACCACTTTAGTTCACCCATTACTTCTTACTTAAAACTCCCGGTAGAACCAGGCTAACGCGTTTTTGAATCCCAAATCAATGATTCCAATTACCAGTGCAAAAATCAATGAAGCAACCAACACGAGGATGGCACTGCTTTGAAGTTCACCAAACTTGGGCCACGAGACCTTGTTGCGAACCTCATCGATTGACTCTAACAGATAATTCTTAATTTTTTCCATTTTTCAATCAAATTCGCCCCGACGGGTCGGGACAACCTTCATAATTCTGCACGGGTGGAGAGACTCGAACTCCCAGCCAACGGTTTTGGAGACCGCTACTCTACCAATTGAGCTACACCCGTTTGGTTAACCATTCAATTCAGCCGAGAGCCCTCCAGGTACCACCCGTACCCTAAATCCAAAAGGACTGCAAATGTAGAACAAATGCCTTCAAATCAAAAGCGTTTCCGGGAAATTTCCAGGAAACGCTTTCATTTGATTATCAAATACTTAGCCCTATTAACCAAAGGTTCAGGAGCTAATCGAATGATCTGTTTAGTCGAGGATTTCAGTAACCTGACCTGAGCCTACCGTACGACCGCCTTCACGGATAGCAAACCGTAATCCTTTTTCCATCGCGATTTTGTTGATCAATGTCACATCAATGGACACGTTGTCACCGGGCATCACCATTTCAACCCCGGTAGGGAGCATGATTTCGCCAGTAACGTCAGTCGTGCGGAAGTAAAACTGAGGACGGTACTTATTAAAGAACGGTGTATGTCGACCGCCTTCTTCTTTGCTCAGCACATAAACCTCTGCCTTGAATTTGGCGTGAGGTGTTACCGTGCCTGGCTTACAGATAACCATACCACGACAGATATCTGTTTTTTCAATACCACGCAGAAGAAGACCTGTGTTATCACCTGCTTCACCTCGGTCGAGGATTTTGCGGAACATTTCAACACCGGTGATGGTGGACGTAAGGTTTTCAGCACCCATCCCAAGGATTTGTACCGGATCACCTGTCTTAATGATGCCGCGCTCGATACGACCCGTGGCAACGGTGCCACGACCAGTAATAGAGAACACATCTTCCACCGGCATGAGGAAGTCTTTGTCAATGGCACGTAGTGGAAGGGGAATGAAATTATCCACGGCATCCATCAGCTCATTGATTTTTTCAACCCATTTTGCTTCACCATTAAGGGCGCCAAGGGCAGAGCCTCTGATCACCGGCATAGTATCGCCAGGGAAATTATAAGAAGAAAGAAGTTCACGTACTTCCATTTCAACGAGGTCCAGCAATTCAGGATCGTCCACCAGGTCAACCTTGTTCATAAACACCACCAGGGCAGGTACTCCCACCTGGCGTGCAAGCAGGATATGCTCACGGGTTTGTGGCATCGGGCCGTCGGTTGCAGCCACGACGAGAATAGCGCCGTCCATCTGGGCAGCACCTGTAACCATGTTTTTCACATAGTCAGCGTGTCCCGGACAGTCAACGTGTGCATAGTGACGCTTTTCTGTAGAATATTCTACATGCGAGGTATTGATAGTAATACCACGCTCTTTTTCTTCCGGTGCGTTGTCAATGGAAGAGAAGTCTCTTACAGTAGCCAAGCCCTTTTTTGACAGCACCATCGTGATTGCAGCCGTCAACGTAGTCTTACCGTGGTCAACGTGACCAATGGTGCCAACGTTAACGTGAGGTTTCGAACGATCAAATGTTTCCTTTGCCATATTTGAAAATCCCAGTTAAGTGTTTAAAAGTGTATAATTGATTAAAATAAGTACAATTCAAGGCTTCTCCGACTGAGAAGCATACACCCCAAACATATTAAGCCTTTCGAATAAGGGTTATTCGTTTTGCCCCGTGGCACTGAAATCCTCGACACCTTCATGATGGTCGCTACCCATCGGTAATCAGCAGATTTCACTTCATTTATTATTTCAAAATTAAGATCCGGGCCGTTTGCCAGGAACTTTTAATTTTCTTCAATTCCAATACTTCCTTTCAACCCTCCTTCGCCGAAACGGCTACGGCGGGCAGGGAACTCTTACATCCATTCCATCAACTCTCTCCTTTTCTGAGCCGTTGAACAGTCCCGATAACTATCGGGAGAACTGTAACTTCCATTCAAGGCCCAACCCACATTTTCGAGCCGTTGATGAGGATTGAACTCACGACCTCTTCCTTACCAAGGAAGTGCTCTACCACTGAGCTACAACGGCAACTCATTTGGTGATTGATGGTCTGCCACCAATAAATCACTAAATCACCCAATCACTAAATCGCCAAATAGCTCAGAGCGGGAAACGAGGTTCGAACTCGCGACCTATAGCTTGGAAGGCTATCGCTCTACCAACTGAGCTACTCCCGCAAATCATTGATTGATTTGGTGATTTATTTATTTGGCGATTGAGCTCCCAATCACTAAATCACCAAATGAGCCAATGTCCTCGTGGGGGGAACAGGATTCGAACCTGTGAAGACATTACATCAACAGATTTACAGTCTGTCCTCGTTGGCCGCTTGAGTATCCCCCCGGTTTTCTTCACACGATCTCCCGTCCCGATCCCGATAACTATCGGGATTAATAGGGACATCGGGATCGGTATCCCAGCCAACAAGCTCTGTGTGAAACTGTGTTGTTATTTCGTAGAACGCCCTATTTGTGAAAATCCCCTACCAGACAATTCAAGCCCCTTTTCCAAAAACAGGAGTGCAAAATTAATGGCTTTTTCGTGATTGACAAGCCGTCAAAAGAATTTGGAAGGGTGATGATTTCGAAAAAAACAT
>JAYWDP010000094.1:0-7250 GCA_043779775.1 Cyclobacteriaceae bacterium | reverse complement strand
ATGTCCAATGCTGAATATTCAATTTTAAAGTGCTCTAGCTTTGGCTTTGGACATTCAAAATTCAATATTCAGTATTAACCTCAAAATGATGAACGTCCCTACTCTTGCTGAATTAACTGCCAAAGGAGAAACCCCCGAAATTATTTTTTGGGTAGGATGCGCTGGCTCCTTTGATGATCGCGCCAAGCGGGTAACCAAGGCGTTCATAAAAATCATGAATGCCGTCGGCACCAGGTTTGCCGTTTTGGGCAACGAAGAAACCTGTACTGGTGACCCCGCACGCCGGGCTGGCAATGAATTTCTGTTTCAAATGCAGGCGATGAATAACATCACAGTGTTGAATGGCTACAACGTGAAAAAGATTGTTACCACCTGCCCGCACTGTTTTAATACCCTGAAGAATGAGTACCCGGACCTTGGCGGAAACTATGAAGTGATTCACCATACCACCTTCATCAATCAACTCATCAATGAAGGCAAGATTAAAATGAAGGAAGGGGGCGCCTTCAAAGGGAAAAAAATAACCTACCATGACTCTTGTTATCTGGGCCGCGCCAACAATATTTATGAAGCGCCGCGCGCCGTCCTGGAATCGCTCGAGGCAGACCTTGTCGAGATGAAACGCTGCCGCACAACCGGACTATGCTGTGGAGCCGGAGGCGCACAAATGTTTAAAGAACCCGAAAAAGGCCGAAAGGACATTAATATGGAAAGGGCGGAAGAAGCGCTGTCCACCGGAGCTACCACGATTGCCGTAGCTTGTCCGTTCTGTCTTACCATGATGAGCGACGGCATAAAGGGAAAGGAGAAGGAGGGAGAGGTAAAAGTAAAAGATTTGGCCGAACTTGTGGCCGAAACACAGGGATTGTAAATTGATGAATATACTGACGCGCGGAGGTTTTGTAGCCCTGCTATTTATTGCTGCCTGTTCGCAAGAACAAAAATCCAATCAAAAATATTTTGACTTTGACCGGCTCATTGATGATCAAATCAGTGAACTGAGCCAGCGGAAACGCGTACTTGACAAGATGGCCGATATGGAAGGCAGTAAATCTGACACAACGTTTCTTCCCTCCAGCGAAGGATGGTATACAGAACTGGAAATATTCCGTGAATTGGAAAATATTAATAAACCGGCCTATCGAAAAGCATACTCACTAACGGATTCTATAAAAGATACTAAGAGCAATCTGCTCATACGCCGGTATGCGGCCCCGTCGGAACCTGTCTCATTGATTGAGTTTTATTATCAAATTGAATTCTCACGATTAAAAAAAATTGAAGCTTGCCTCGCAGAGAAAAATCTATTGTACAGTACTCAGCGGGTTTTAAAAATGGAATTTGAGGAAGGTGAAGAGGGACATCCCCTACTCATCCGCTATTCAATGGAAGGATTTCAAAAAATGTTCCTAAGGGACACCGTGCGACTTTCCATGCTGGGTGAAATAAATTGGTGAGTTATCCAACACCTGGTCGGGCATAAAGCGAAACCTTCTCATCCGGCCCTGTTGCCACAGATTTATAGACTACTTTTGATGCATTAATCTGTGGCAAAACGATCATTTTTAGACGAGGGTGAGAAGAAGCCCCTCAATGCGTCAAACCTTCGCAAGCTTTTGGGGATCTTCCAGTTTGTACTTCCTTACAAAAAGGTTTTTACATTAGGTCTATTGGCCCTTGTGCTCTCCAGTGCCACCGTGCTTTCATTTCCTTATCTGGCCGGCAAATTGCTGGATATTGCCTCCGGCAAGGGTGGCTTCTTTCTCACCAGCATTAATCAAATCGCTTTGGCATTATTGGGCATTCTCACCTTGCAAAGTTTCTTTTCATTTATTCGCGTATATACCTTTTCCGTGGTAAGCGAGCGAACCTTGGCCGACCTTCGTCAGGCGGTGTATCAAAAAATTGTCTGGCTTCCCATGTCATTCTTCGATAGCCGGAGAATCGGAGAACTTCTCAGTCGCATTACTTCTGATGTAGGCACTCTTCAAGATACTTTTACTACCACCCTGGCCGAGTTGCTCAGACAGGTCCTCGTTCTCATCATCGGTGTAGGCGTAATATTTGTACTCACCCCCAAGCTGACTTTGTTCATGATGCTCACATTTCCATTGCTGGTGGTGGGCGCACTTCTCTTTGGACGCTTCATCCGGAAGCTTTCGAAAAAAACACAAGACCAGCTTGCGAATACCAATATCATTGTTGAGGAAACGATGCAGTCCATTGCCGTGGTGAAATCGTTTACCAATGAACTTTTTGAAATCGTGCGATACAGAAAGTCGTTGAAGAACGTTGTGGATACTGCCATTCATGCTGCGAAATATCGAGGACTCTTTATTTCTTTCACCATCCTGGCTCTTTTTGGCGGCATCGTTGGCGTCATCTGGTATGGCGGGACCTTGGTGCAATCCGGCGAAATCACCGTCGGCCTTCTGCTTTCCTTTGTCTTGTACACCACCTTCATCGGAGGCTCCATCGCCGGACTGGGTGATATTTACAGTCAGGTGCAGCGATCGATAGGAGCGTCCGAGCGTATGCTTGAAATTCTCGACCAACGTGACGAAAGTAACCCCTGCAACACGAGGCTTAAATTATCCGGGGCGATCTCTTATGATCATGTTGCCTTTACTTACCCCACCCGTTCAGACATTCCTGTTCTAAAATCGATTTCATTTTCTATTCGGCCCGGAGAGAAAGTGGCGCTGGTGGGGCCCAGCGGCTCTGGTAAATCCACCATCGTGAGTTTGCTGATGCGATTATATCCTGTGACTGGGGGAAATATTTTTGCTGACGGAAATGACATCAGTTCTTATAGCCTGTCTGCCTACCGACAGAATATCGGCATTGTGCCACAGGAAGTTATCTTGTTTGGTGGTACTATCCGGGAAAATATTGCTTACGGCAAGCCTGATGCTACCCAGGATGAAATATTAGAAGCTGCACGCCAGGCTAATGCGTGGGAGTTTATTGAAAGCTTCCCGGAAAAACTGGAGACTCCTGTAGGCGACCGGGGTGTAAAACTTTCTGGTGGTCAAAGGCAGCGAGTCGCGATTGCAAGGGCCATCTTAAAAAATCCATCTATCCTGATCCTGGATGAAGCAACTAGCTCACTGGATGCCATATCGGAGCAATTGGTACAGGAGGCCCTGGAAAAATTAATGGAAAACAGGACTACCATCGTCATTGCACACCGTCTTAGCACCATCCGGAAGGTGGACCGCATCCTCGTAATCAAAGACGGACAGGTAGCTGAGTCAGGCTCCCATGAGGAACTTTCTTCGCTCACCGATGGCATCTACAACAACCTCTTGAAACTCCAATGGGATAGTCAATCCTGAAAATTGAAAAAAAAGCTTAAAATGGGCTTATCAATATTGAATTCAGGTTTCCTTTTGGAATAGATCCGGATATAGAACCGGGTAACTTTCAGGGTTTAATATTAATTTTTAGCTTTGGTTCTTGATGAGGTGATTATTTGGCCAACTGACCGGTAATCACCTCTTTTTTACCCTAATTAAGCAGATAAAATTTAGCAATGCTTCTCTTCTCTCTGTTTAGAAATAACAGTCACGCGGAAACTATCCTGTTTGGAGTATTTACCGTAATCATTACTGTATTCCTCCTGCTTGACCTGGGAATACTTAATAAGACGGCACATAAGATCTCCACCAAGACCGCCCTTTATCAATCTATTTTTTGGGTCTTTGTAAGTACGGTTTTTGGCTATTTAGTTTATCATTTCGACGACAGCTCCGATGGCGGAGCCGATGCGTTGCTTGAGTATTTTTCCGCCTACCTCACAGAATACGCCCTCTCCGTTGACAATATTTTTGTCATCCTCCTCATCCTGAAATATTTTACGGTTAAGGAAGAGTACTATCATAAAGTTTTGTTTTGGGGTATTCTGGGGGCTGTTGTGTTTCGCGGTATTTTTATTTTTGTAGGCGCTTATCTCATCGCGCAATTTCATTGGATTTTATATGTATTCGGTGTTTTCCTGATCTATTCAGGCATCAAAATTTATTTTGAAGACAGTGATGAAAAAATTGATCCGGAGAAAAATCCCATCATGCGGCTCTGCCGTGCCTACTTGCCCATCAGCAAAGATGAGCGGGGCGGTAAATTCATGCTCCGTGACAACGGCAAGTTCTTTTTTACGCCGCTTTTCCTGGTCGTTGTTTTAATAGAAACTACTGACCTGATTTTTGCTGTGGACTCAATCCCTGCAGCCTTTGCCATCACTCAAAATGAGTTTTTGGTGTACACCTCCAATATTTTTGCTGTGCTGGGCTTGCGGGCGATGTTCTTTTTGTTAGCTGGAATCATTGATAAGTTCTATTTGCTTCAAAAAGGACTGTCGGTTATTTTATTTTTCATTGGCGCCAAGATGCTCTTGGAGATTATCCATTTTGAAATTCCTATTTGGGTGTCCTTTATGGTGATTATTGCAACGCTTACGCTGTCTATTATCTTCTCAATCATCATTCCGAAAAAGGAAAAAGAATCAGCAGAACTGCATTAGGTTGACAGGCTTTCTGCAATAAAATTTTTAGGGAATATTTGTATTAGCACCGGCAACGATAGAAACCGCTGTGGCAACGAAATGATTGCGAAGGCAGGAATTACTTTTAAAACTTCAATCAAATACATACGAAGACGCTGCTTTTCCTGATCATTCAATTCCTGTGCCTGGGCCAACTTTAAAAGCACCATCAGGTCTTCTTTCCCCCTCACTTCCTTCAAAAGCCTGCCCTTGTTTTTTTCAGTTACTTTCAACATCCGTTTCATATAATGCTCACCCACGGTCTCATAATCCTTCTTGTCCTGTAATCGATTTAATTCCTCCCAATGTTCCAAAACGAATCCTTCCACAGCAATCATGCTATTTTCAAGCTCCTCCTCAGAAAATGAGAGAGTGTCCGAGAATCGCCGAATAAACTCCAATTCAATCTCTTCAACTTTCTTGTCGGCCCACACAGTGAGGATAGCGATTTCAAGAAAATACTTTTTCAGAAGCCAAGAGTTGTTCGTGGGCAAATTAATTTCTTCAATAGAAATACCCTTTTCAAAAATTTCCTGGCACTCTTTCTTTTTATCGGACGGAAGCTTGGCACTTTGAAGAAAATATTCCATCAGCTTACGCTCTTCAAACTCGACAATATGATTGGCATGGGCTGCTGCCGCCATAATTTTTACGACGGAAGTCCGTAGTTCTTCACGCTCATATTTGAAAAAATCGGATACAATTTTGTCCGCATTGGTGTGAATCCATTGTCCAAAGATAAAAACATCCAGAAAAAGGAGGGAGTTATGGAAGAGCTGTGTCCAGAAGTTATTTTTAAATTCAAGGGTAAGGGCGATCCTCTTTTCCAGGATTCGCTCGGCTTGCTCCATAGATGTTTTCTTTCTCCCAAAAAGTGTCCTGTTAGGTGCCGCCAACTCAGGGAAAATATGATTGTAAAAGTTGGCAACATTTTCCAGAGTCTTTGCTGTCAGGGCCGGCATTTCTTCAGGATTTTTAACAGCTTTCTCATGGACAAGAAGAGAACTGCTGATGAGACTATCGGCCAGAAGGATTTTCATCATATCCTTTTCACTCCATAGCGCAGCATCAGGATGGTCAAAGGGATATACCGGTTGACCATACATCAGGCCGCTAGGCTGCAGTACCCGATAAAGTGAATAATCGGGATGTGAAGACTTACGACCTTCTGCTGTTAATTCCTGGAGTGGCTCCTGGCGATATTCCAGGTATTCCTGAAGCCAACCTTTTGACGCGGGGTTCATATCTTCTAAAAACGATTGAGAAGGTACAAAATTTTATGTTTCGGCTTATTAGGATGTTGTTTAAAGTAAGGCTACAGCGACTTCCACCCTTTTTTTTGAATTGTTTTGGCCGATTCTTCCACACTCCCCATCAATTCTTTCTTATAATTATCGATTTTTCTTTCCACCTTTTTGTCAACTGTGCCGATAATCTGGGCGGCCAGTATACCGGCATTCTTCGCACCGTTCAAGGCAACGGTAGCCACTGGCACGCCGCCTGGCATCTGTAAAATCGATAACACAGAATCCCATCCATCCATGGAGTTTGATGATTTTATGGGCACTCCAATGACCGGAAGTGACGTCATGGAAGCAATCATGCCGGGAAGATGGGCTGCCCCTCCGGCACCAGCAATAATTACTTTTAACCCACGCTCACGGGCTGTGGTTGCATACTCCACCATGCGCGCTGGGGTGCGATGGGCTGACACCACCGTAAGCTCAAAAGGAATATTGATTTCTTCCAGAAACAGGGCCGCTTCCCTCATGACCTTTAGGTCTGACTGGCTACCCATGATGATGCCGATGGCTGGTTTGTTCATACGATAATTTTCAAGGTCTCTTTTACAAAGTTGGCTTTCTTCTTCAAATTTTCCATGTCAGAGTCCAGGATTGTAACATGGCCCATCTTACGGAAAGGCTTCGTTAGCACCTTGCCATAGAGATGAACATAGATTCCAGGGACCTGCAGGACCTCCTCCATCCCTACATACCGTGCCGGGCCAGAATAACCTTCTTCACCTAAAAGATTAATCATGGCACTGGAACTAATGGCTGCTGTACTGCCCAGTGGAAGATTCAAAATAGCACGCAGGTGTTGTTCGTATTGCGAAGTTATATTTGCTTCGATAGTCTGATGTCCGCTGTTATGGGGACGGGGTGCCACTTCATTCACAAGTATTTCGTCTGACTTTGTAATAAACATCTCTACGGCCAACACGCCCACCATTTTTAATTCAGCGATAACTTTTCTTGAGATCAAATCGGCTTGTTCCGCCACCTTTCGTCCTATTTGGGCGGGGGCAAATAAATATTCCACCAGGTTTGCTTCGGGATGCAATACCATCTCCACAGACGGATAAGAAACTATCTGGCCTTGTTCATTTCTTGCCACGATGACAGAGATTTCCTTTTCAAAGTCTATCCATTTCTCCAATAGTCCGGGCGCATCAAAAGCTTTTGGCAAATCGATCTCAGAATGCAACACCTGAACGCCCCGGCCATCATATCCCTCCCGGCCTAACTTATTTACCGCCGGAAGAAAATTCTTATGGTTGAAGACGTCCTGTAGATTTGACGTCAGTACAAATTCCGCTGTGGGGATGTTGTGGTCTTTAAAAAACTGTTTCTGCGTCCGCTTATCCTGAATGAGCGAAAGTATATGCGGCTGGGGAAATACTTTCTTCCCTTGTTGTTCCAATTTT